>JBJKQK010000100.1:0-7246 GCA_046705285.1 Terriglobia bacterium | reverse complement strand
TCTCTCCCTCCGGAATGAATATCCAAAACTACGCCAACCTGCGGGAAAATTCGCGACTTGACGAAGTTCGAAATCCGGTACGAAATGGAACCTCGCGGATTGCCAGGGAATGCGCGGTTCATGTTGACGCCATCCAAAGGTGAGGTCCGGGTGTTAGCGCGGCATGCGCTCTCACTCAATTGTGGCACCAGGATGACACGCCCGCACAACTCCTGCGGGTTGAGGTCTGCGCAGAGCCTCTTAACTGCAACTTGTCCTTCCCACTCATTGCCATGGGTGCCACCGAAAATCGCAACGCCAGGTGGGAGTTTGCCGCGGGCAGAACTCCGCAACCCGTTAACGACAGTTAGCGGTACCAATGAGTATCCCCAGGCTGAATCCTGGTGAAAAGCAACCTGATAGTGATGTTTACCGGGTTTGTCAAAAGCGATTTGGGAATGGTCGTAAACGACAGTTGGCATTTAGATCATCACTCCTTACGTTCCCCTGGAATTCGTACCAGAACTCTCCCCGAGCCAGAGGCTGGTCCTCGCGCTACAGTTTTCTCGGCCCCTGCTTCGGATCCTCGAAACACAACATATTGCCAGACCCTAACCGATCTTCGCTTCGGGTCGGCAACCTGCAAAAAAGATACAACAGGAACGAAAGGACAGTCTACAGCGAGCTCAATTCCGACTTCAGATTCATTCATTTATCTGGACAGATTTTCCAGCGCCCATTGAGGTAGCCTGAAAAAGCGTGGTACCTTGAATCTCATGAACGTGGAAATTCCCATTGAATCTTTCGAAATATTCGCCAATTATCTCGATCATTCTGAGTGTTGTGCTTTTGATAAAGAAGGCAACCTCTGGGCCAGTGGCGAAGCCGGACAGATTTACCGAATTAATTCCCAAGGCTCCGCTGAGGAAGTCACTCGGCTCAGTGGATTTTGTGGAGGGCTGGCTTTTTCTCCTGTAGACGTTTTGTTTGTTTGCAATCCGGGATGCGGAGTAGTGCGGGTGACATCCAGCGGCCTGCAGGAGGTCTTTGCGTCCGAAGCGGCGGGTCGAAAGCTGATAGAACCAAACTTTCCCGTGTTTGATCACAGTGGGAATCTGTATGTTACCGACTCCGGAGAATGGAAAGGCACTCTCGGGCGCCTGGTTCGGTTTGACCCCCAAGGTGCCGGGACGGAGATCGCTGGCGGTTTCGGTTATGCGAATGGTCTGGCCCTTTCGGAGGACGAGCGGTCCATCTTCATGGTCGAAAGCGATACACGGAAGATCTACCGAATTTCTCTCGATGGTGGCCGGTCATCTGCGGGCGGAATCGAGGTTTACGCTGAATCTCCGGGAGCGGTTCCTGACGGTCTTTCCTTGGATCAGGAAGGAAACCTCTATATCACCAGCTACGGTTCGCACTCGATTTACAGGGTCGATCCAACTGGAACGGTCCACCTTCTTGCTCACGACCCAGACGGAATGATGCTCGGTGGGCCGACGAATCTCGTTTTTGGCGGACCGGATTATGACTGGATATATGTGGCAAATCTTTGCCGCTGGACGATTACGCGAGCAAGGGTGGGCCGGAAAGGCCTGCCACCTGTGAATCTCCGCCACTGAGCGAAACCAGGACCCAATTGCTCCAGGTGAGATCTACAGAAAGACTTTCGCGGTTCATGGGATAATCCGGAAAAGGTTTTCTGAAGACTTTTCGCGGCGGAGGCATCGCCGAAGACATACTGTGACGAAGGAGAAATCCACCGTGCTGGTAGATTGTCATTCTCACGTTTTTGCTTATCCTGGTCATCTTTCCGACGAGTTTGTAAATGAGGCAAACCTGCGCTCGCGTGACCACCCGCTCGACCTGAACATCACGCCTGAGCTCCACTGGAAAGCGATGAAGTCTGTCGACAAGGTGATAGTTTTCGGGATGCGGGCCTTGAATTCCGGGATCGATACGCCGAACGAATATATTGCCGAATATCAAAACCACTACCCGGACAAAGTAATCGGGTTTGCCGGAGTTGACCCGACGGTTGACGACGTCAGGTCGACGCTGGAGCAGGCAGTCCGGCTCAGACTCCGCGGAGTCAAGTTGGGACCCACGTATCAAAATATCCATCCTACCGACCCGCGCATGATGGAGGTGTATGAATTCTGCCAGGCCCATCACCTTCCCATCATGATCCATCAGGGTGCCACTTTTCCCAGGAAGGCGCCACTCAAGTATGCGCTGCCTATCGACTTGGAAGATGTTGCCCTTCGTTTCCCTGAGCTTCGGCTGGTGATCGCCCACATGGGGCATCCGTGGATCGAGGAGACAATAGTCCTTGTTCGCAAGCAGCCCCATTTCTATACGGATATTTCGGCGCTTCATTACCGGCCATGGCAATTTTACAATGCCCTGATCATCGCGAGAGAATACGGCGTGCTCGACAAGATCCTTTTTGGCACTGACTATCCCTTCACCACTCCCGAAGCTACGCTGGAAGCTTTGCGGAATTTTAATCGGATCACTGAAGGCACGTCGCTGCCACGGCTGTCGCAGGAAGAAATCGATAAGATCATTAAAAACCCCACACTGTCATACCTGGGGCTTGAATAGCGCGAACCCAGGGATAAGGAATCCCGGCCGGGGATGAAACGATGAAAATTACAAATGTCGAAGCTTTAGTTCTTGAATCACCGGGTGCATATGAAGCCCCTGAGGGTGCCGAAGAGGCTTACGGAATAAAGTACCTCGGATTGATCCGGGTCAGCACCGATGCGGGCATCACTGGCTACTCTGACATGGAAACGCAGCCACACGTGGCCCGAGCCATTGTGGATGCCCCGAGCGAAGGTACCGCACCAGGCTTCGAAGGGCTCAAATCGATTCTCATAGGTGAAGATCCCTTCGAAGTCGAACGGCTCTGGGAGAAGATGTACTTGGGCACTGTCTATTATGGCCGGCGCGGTGCGGCAATCCAGGTAATCTCCGGGATAGACATCGCCCTGTGGGACATTATCGGCAAGGCGACGGGTCAGCCTGTCTACAAACTGTTGGGCGGTGGCTATCGCGACAAAGTTCGTGCTTACGCGAGTACGCTTTTTCGCGCCACTCCAGCCGCCATTGAGAAAGCCTGCAAGCAGTATCTCGATCGAGGCTTCACGGCGGTCAAATTTGGCTGGGGCGTTTTTGGTGAAGACCCCAACCGTGATGTCCGCCTGGTGGAGGCAGCAAGGCGAGCGCTTGGTGACACGGCGGATCTTTTGGTCGACACCGGCTGGAGGGTTCATCGAACCCCAAAGGAAGCCATTGATGTTGCACATCGGCTTGAGCCTTTTCGCCCCTTCTTCATCGAGGAGTTGCTGCACCCGGAAGACTACGATGGCTATGCGCAACTGGCGGAAGCAGTCGACGTCTTGATCGCGTGTGGCGAGCAGGAATCAACAGAATGGGGATTTCAAACGCTGATCGAGCGCGGAAAGGTGGATATCGTTCAGCCAGATATTTCGCGTTGCGGCGGATTGACTGTCGCTCGAAAAATCGTTCACATGGCTGAGCTGCATAATCGCCTTTGCATTCCTCACGCTTGGGTCTCGGACCTTCTGACAGCTGCCTCATTGCACTTGAACGCCTTCATGCGGCGCTCTGTCTTTTTGGAATTTAATGTCACCCAAGGGCCGCTCAGCCGCGAGATCTGCAAGAACCCGATCCGAATGAAAGATGGTTATGTAGAGGTTCCGCAAGGACCAGGCTTGGGAGTTGAAGTGGACGACAAGACGATCCAGAAATACCGGGTACTCTGATTTCACAGCGTCATGAATGGAGGCGCCGTCTCGTCGATTTCCCTGGTGCCTTTGGGCCGCAGCCTCTGATCGAACCTGGAAGCGCGCTGGAATACGCCATAAAAGATGCGGGGGAAGCGTGTGTCCAGCCATCTGAATGGTTTTAACTCCCAGTCGGTTGCCCACCTTGACGCGACTACGTTAGCGGCACAAAACTCTTACGGTAAACAGACGTCGGTGCTGGCGAACTTGCTGGCTTAGAATCCAAGGAGGGCAAGTGCATCGCAGAAGTTTTCTGCAAGGGATTGCGGCTGGCGGACTATCCCTTCCAGTCGTAGGCGCGGCAGAAGTCCCTTCATCGCCCAGGGAAGGCAGCTTTGGTGGTCCTGAGACCATATCCAAAGTTAATCTGGTGATTGATACTTCCCGAACGTTAGGGCCGATCGATCTTACCCGATATGCACTGGGGCAGGGCGGCTTGAGTCCGCAGCCCATGATCAGTGATCGCGTTGACCAACTCCGACAGTTACACCCCCAGACGGTCAATTTCTTTGTCCAGGAATACTTTGACCTTTACCCGGCGCATCATCAGTATCACTGGGCGACACTAGACAAAGCAATCGAACCGATCCTCGAAATCGGCGCAAAGCCGATCATGAACCTGACGCTCAAACCTCCTGTGCTCTACCCTCAGATCAACGACGAGATCGTCGTCCCCACCAGCTGGGCGGAATGGGAGGAGTTGATTTATCGGTTGGTCAGGCACTGTAATCAGGACCGGAAATTCGGGATCGAGTATTGGCTGGTTGAAAATGAGGGTGACATTGGCGAAGCGAGCGGATGTCCCTATAAATTTACGCCTCAGAGCTATGTTACCTATTACAAGCACACAGCGAGCGCCATTCGCCGAGCTGATCCGACCGCCAAAGTTGGTGGCCCGGCGCCTGCCCGGTACACCGATTACGAAAGCCCTTTTGTAGATGCTTTGGTTGATTCCGCCGCCCGGGGAGAAGTGCCCTTTGATTTCCTTTGCTTCCATGGGTACAACAATGATCCAAGATGGTTCTGGGAATTGATCGATCACATGAAGGCTAAGCTTGACCGGCATTCCCAGTTGAGCCATGTGGAAACCATGATCGACCAGTGGAATATTTCGCTCGGAAATCCCATTCTGGATCCGTACTTCCAGCCTGCTTTTATTCTGGAAACCACTTCAGGCTTCTACAACAAAGGACTCACCAGGTCGTCGTACTATCAGATTCGCGATTATTTCGTTGACCCAAAGGTGTTTTCCAGTTTTATGTCCAAGCGCGGCACTGCCTTTATGGCACATTGGTGGAACACAATGCCGCAATACGACGCCCTGTACGACAACCAGAATCGGCTGCGGCCAGCATATTACTCTTTTTTCCTTCTGAACCACATCAAAGGTCGGCAACTGCCTGTGACTGGGGCAGAACACGACATCAGAGTGCTTGCAGCAGCCGAAGATCCGTGGATCAACGTTGTCCTGTGGAATTTCCCGCTTGAAGGTCGAGGGAGTGATCGCGTGGTGGCAGTGGAATTCCCATCTGAGAAAAAGGGGAGCATTCGACTGGTGAGGCTCAACCCCGAAAGCCCCATGAATAATCTCCAGCAGATACGCAATGGAGCACTATTAGATCCTGAAAACAATCCGGTCAACATTACCCTTCGTCCTTATGAAATCTACTGGATTGAGATCACTAGGCCGTAATGGTTCCCGGATCGCGCCGAAAGGTTTCCTGGCCGGTGTAAGGATATACACGAATGAAGATCACGGACATAAAGACTCAGCTTATTCGGATTCCGTTCATTGAATACCTTCGGGCAGCTTACGGGGGCCGCAGTCACGCCTCGTTCCTGCTGGTTATGGTTGAAACCGACGAAGGGATTGTCGGCTGCGGCGAACACGATGGCCTGTTTTATGAGACGGCAGACGCATTTATCCATTCGGAATTGAAGCCACTTCTTCTCGGCGAAGATCCAACCCAGATTGAGTTTCTCAACCACAAGATGGAGCATTTTTTCCTCTGGAATTCATTTTCGGCTTACCCGATCTCGGCAATTGACATGGCTCTTTATGACATCAAGGGAAAGAAACTTGGTGTGCCGGCGTACGAACTCCTGGGCGGACTCTACCGCGAAAAGATGGAAGTCACCGGGCTGATTCATATGCACAGCGTCGAAGAGGACGTCGCCTCAGCAGTCAAGCTTAAGGAACGAGGCCATCGAGTGCTGAAGATTAAAGTGGGCTTCGATCCATACAAGGACATGGAACGGCTGGCCGCAATCCGCGAAGCCGTAGGGCCGGAAATGCCTTTTCGCATTGACCCCAATATGGCTTGGAGCCCGAGGACTGCCGTGCGCTGGATTCGCAAAATGGAAAAATTCAACTTGCAGTGGGTGGAACAACCGGTTCCATCCTGGGATAAGAAAGGGTTGTTGGAAGTGGCGAGGGCCGTGGATACTCCGCTGTCAGCGGATGAGAGCTGTATGACTGTTCGCGACGCCATGGAACTGGCCGAACTGGGGGCCGTAGAAGCTTTCAATGTCTACCTGACTGAGTGCGGCGGAATCACACGCGCAAAACAGATCGTCTCCATCGCGAATGCTGCTGGAATTGCCTGCGTTATCGGTACATGGGGCGAAGGTGGCGTCGGACAAGCTGCGGTTCTGCACCTTGTTGCGAGCTCACAAAATTTTGAACATCCCTCGGATTCCGCAATTGGCCTGACGGCCGATAGCTTCATCACCGAGCCTTTCACTTTCGACTCCCAGGCCTGTTTGCCTGTCCCGCGTGAACCCGGACTGGGGGTGAAACTGGACAGCGGCAAGATCAAAACATATTCAAGCCTCGAGGGCGAAGACAGGGTATTTGCAGGTCTCGCGGGAAACAGATCCATTCCGCGTTCACGAATAATCCTATGAGAAGTATCTTCACAATGTGAATGCAGGAATCGATGAAGCTTCATCGTGGTGAACTGAAATCAGTGATGGAAAAGGTGGCTGACGCTACCCTCTACTACCCGCAATATCAGTATAAAGTGTGGGGTTATGGCGAGTGGATTGCCATGGAGGGGCTGCTTTCGGCTGCCGAAATCTGTGGCAATTCGCGATATCTCGGCTTTGTCGAGGGCCTGGTCAACGGGTGGATTTCCAAGCGCGAGGAGCTTGTCCCGGCAGATCACGTCTCGCCCGGAGTTGCTTTAGTGCGGTTGTACCGCCTGACGGGGCAGGAAAAGTACATACGCCGGGCACTCTCTCTTGCCGATTTGCTTTTGAAATCTCCGCGTTCTTCCCGAGGCGCAAGGCTGTTGCGGCCAGACGCTGAACCAAACGTGTATGGTGACTGTATCTACTCTGACCCGACATTGTTCTGCGAGTTGGGAATCACGACGGGTGACAAGAAATGGTTCATCGAGGCGGTGAATTATACTCAGGAGTTCCTGGGTATTTTGACCGATCCGGAAAGC
>JBJKQK010000099.1:0-119593 GCA_046705285.1 Terriglobia bacterium | reverse complement strand
AAGAGACCTGCAAGAAATATGCTGACCTTCTGCGGCTGTACAATCCGCAGCTATGCCTGCTGGGAATCGGCGAAAACGGCCATCTGGCGTTTAATGACCCGGCCGAGGCAAACTTCGAAGATCCTCTTGACATCAAGATCGTTTCACTTGACACCGAATGCCGGCAACAACAGGTAAACGAAGGCTGGTTCAAAAGCCTGGCGGAAGTCCCCGGACAGGCGATTACCTTGTCAATTCCAACCTTGATGCGCGTGCCTCGATTGATCGCTTCAGTTCCCGGAGAACGCAAGGCGAATATCGTCCGCCGAACGCTGACCGAAGAGATTTCAACCCGCTGCCCGGCAACGATCATGCGGAAACATCCCAACGCCACTGTCTATTTGGATCCGGACTCGGCTGCCGAAGTGCCCTCATAGCCTGCCGGACTGGCGCCCATGTGAGTTGTCATTGGGTGATCCGAGCGCCTGAAAGCAAGGTGAACGCAACCGTTGGCGAATAGTCCTCGCCGAGGGTTGTCGTCTTGCTTGCCTTGTGCTAGCGTAACCAGAACTTTGGATGGCTATGATTGAACGTACGGACGTGATCGTTGTTGGGGCGGGACCAGCGGGTTCGACCGCAGCCAAACTCCTCGCTGACCGGGGCTACTCGGTACTGTTGGTGGACAGTTCGAATTTCCCTCGCCATAAGACCTGCGCAAGCTGGATCAATCGCCTGGCCTTTGAGCGTTTCACTTATCTGCAGGATTCCCTTTCAGACTTGATCGAGAATCCGTTCTATGGCGTCGCGTTTTATGATCGCCTTATTGAAAGAGAAGCCCGGTATCTCGAAAGCAGGCCCTCCGGTTATCTCTCATTGCGCTCGAAATTTGATGACGGCTTGCGGAAGATTGCCATGGAGGCTGGAGCCAGCTTTCTGGGTGGCTGTGCGGTTGCAAGCGTTATTGAGGAGCGCGATGGCGTTCGGGTGCGGCTTGCGGATGGACGGAAACTTTCCGGGCGCATTCTGATTGGCGCAGATGGCGCCTCAAGCCGCGTGGCCGTGCAGGCGGGTTTGCGCAAAGGCTGGTCGCCGCGTGATTATGTGCTTTGCGCTAATGCTGACGTGCCTTTTCCGCCGGAACGGATCAGCGCATTTTATGGCGAACGCCGCCCGCTCAGGGTTTTCATTGAATATTCCGGCATTCAAGGGTACGGCTGGATTTTCCCCAAAAAGCATCATATATGTGTCGGCATAGGAGCAATGTTAGAGGATGGCCGCTCCATCCGCCCGCTTTTTCGGGAATTTATCCACGCTCTTCGCGACCGCAATCAGATTCCCAGCGACCTTCCGGAAGGGAGAGTCTATTTTGACATCGACCCAGTGGGGGGCGTCTTTCGGACGCCGAGTCTTGTGCGCGGCCGCATGATGCTGATTGGAGACGCGGCCGGATTTGTTTCCGGTTCCACGGGAGAAGGAATCTATCCCGCGATGGTGAGCGCGGAAATTGCTGCTGGCCTGATCGACCAGGCCCTGAAGCATTCCTCGCCGACCTTCGTGCTCGAAGGGTACAATGCGAAATGGCGCGTGGAACTTGGCGACTATGTCAAAAGGCTTCCGGGCGGAAATCGCGAAGGCCAGACTCGTAGCCGCGTTGAAATGATTTTCAGGGTGCCGCTGGTTGCGAGGGTCGCTGGAAGAGCGTTCTTGTATGGGGAAAACACTTCTATCCGGACATTTCTCCGTTCCTTCAAACACTGGGGATGAAGGGGCCGAACAGGAACTAAAATTGTATATTGATTCCGGCCGATTTGGTTTAACATTGATTCGTCATTTGACAGGAACATAGTTGTTTCCCGAGCCGCTCTCTAAGGGATGATAAAACAATTGGAAACCCATCACGTCGGGTCCCAATACTCTGCTGCTCTCTGCATCAAAGGGCTGCGCAGCTGTGTCCTCCTTGTTCAAAGCAGGCTCGATGCTCCGGCAGCAGCTTTTGTTCTTCGCAGCACGACTCTGCCACTACTCGTGGTCCTGACCCTTCTGATTGCGGGCTACAAACCGTTATTGGCCCAGGTGCCGGGCATTTATCGCGTGGACACAGCGGCAAGTCACATTGAAATTCATCTGTTCAAGGGCGGCTTTTTAAGTTCTCTCGGCGACAATCACCTGATCGCTTTGACACGCTTTTCCGGCACTGCGGACTTGTCGCGGACGGCGGCATGGAAAGCTGAATTAACTGCAGCCGCTGACTCACTGAAGGTGATCGATCCGTGGGGAGATCCCTCCGAGCGAAAGGAAGTCGAGGACACCATGCTGGGGCCGCAGCAGCTTGACGTGAGCCACTTCCCTGAGATCGACCTGCGCTCGCTTTCGTTCGATCCCACCGCCCAGGATACGCTGTGGCACCTCTTCGCCGATGTGAAGCTTCATGGAGTAACACGGAAGGCGAATTTCTCGCTGGATTGTCATCAAATTGGCGATAAATTGGATATCCGCGGGAAAAAGATGTTCAAGTTGACCGATTTCAACATCCAACCTTATAGCCGGGCTTTTGGGGCAGTTAAGGTGAAAAATGGATTTGAGGTCACCTACGACATCGTCCTCGACCGCGTCCAGTGAAGTGAACATCCCCCGTAGCGGATTAGCATGCCAGTTTGCGAGTTCCGGTGTTTCTCCTGGCGGGTCCCGAGCCTCCTTCATGCCCGGCCAAAGACCTTTTAGAAGAGTCATTTGGCGCATTGTCCGGAGGGCGAATTGAATCAGCGGATTGTGGTGACAGGCATCGGAGCGGTTAGCCCTAACGGCGTTGGCCGCGAGGCCTTCTGGGCGGCAACCCGGCAGGGCAGGAGCGGGATCCGGCGCATCCAGCGCTTTGATCCTTCCTGGCTTCCGGTACAGATCGCCGGCGAAGTTGTGGGATTTGAACCGGCCCGTTACATCAGCGCTAAAGATGCGGATCATGTCAGCCGCGTTGTGCCGTTGGCGATTGCCGCGGCCGACGAAGCGATAACGGATGCCAGACTCAATCCGTCGCAGATGACTCTTGAAGATCGCCGCCACGTCGCTGTTCTTCTTGGTTCTGGCGGCGGGGGCCAGGAATTTGTTGAGCACCAGTATGAGCTCTTCTATTTGGGACACGTGCGGCAGTGCAGCGTTTACACCGTCCCGTCGGCAACTATCGGCACGCTTGCCAGCGAGATCTCCATGCATTTCGGCTTTCACGGTTTCAGCCATCTTATCTCGACGGGATGCACCTCATCGACGGACGCGATTGGATATGCCGTGCAGAATATCCGTTGTGGCATGGCAGACGTAGTGATCTGTGGGGGGGCCGACGCTCCGCTGGCTCCGTTGATCATGAAGGGTTTTACCTTGATGCGCATCCTGACCGCTTCATGGAATGATCAGCCCGAGCGCGGCTCCCGCCCTTTCTCAGGGGATCGGGATGGCTTCGTGCTTGGCGAGGGCGCATGGATGTTCGTTCTTGAAAGTTACGAGCATGCGCAAGCGCGAGACGCGCGCATCTACGGCGAAATTTCGGGCTACGGTTCAACTTGCGAGGCCTTTCACCGCGTGCGCCTGGAGGAGAACGGCGAAGAACCGGCTCGCGCCATTTGCCTGGCAATGGAACAGGCGGCACTCGGCCCAGAGCAGATTGACTATGTTAGTCTTCACGGCACTTCCACGGTTCTCAACGACCGTATTGAAACCCGGGCGCTCAAGCTGGCTCTTGGCAAACGAGCTTACCACATTCCCGCTTCCTCACCGAAATCCATGATCGGGCACCCTCAGGGCGCGTCCGGAGCCGCCGGACTGGCTACGACGCTGCTCGCGATCCGCGACGGGTGTGTTGCTCCCACTCTCAATGTCGACGTCCCCGATGCCGATTGCGATTTGGACTACGTACCTCACCGCTCGAGGGGAGTTGAAATTGAACACGCGATCTGCAACTGCATCGCTTTCGGCTCAAAGAACTCTGCGCTGGTTGTTTCACGGGTCGCGTAGGACTGCTTTTATCCATGCTTCGCGTTCCTTCACAAGAGTGGCTTGATGATGACCTCGGCACACCTGGGGAAATCCGCCAGAGTTTCGATGACCTGTGGCTAATTAACCGCTGGCTGGGAGGCGTCTCGGGCTGCCTTCACCTGCTGGACCGGTATTTCGCCCGCCGGGATTCCCGGCGTGCACGCATACTGGATGTCGGCGCGGGCGATTCGCGCCTGGCGGACCGGCTTCGGGCCGAACTGGAGCGTCGCAATCGCAGCGTGAAATTTGTGGCCCTTGACCGGCGTCTCAGCCACCTGCGGAATGGTAACCATTCATCGGGCAAATTATCCAGGGTTGTTGCCGATGTCTCCAACCTTCCCTTCCGGGAGAAGAGTTTTGAGGTCGTCATCTGCAACCTGTTTCTGCACCACTTCTCCGAGGACGAAGCTGTACAATTGATGCGGCGCCTTGCCGGGGTGGCTTCCGAGGCGGTGCTGATCAATGATCTCGAACGGCATCCGCTCCCTTACGTCTTTATCCGCCTCGCCTGGCCGTTTGCCCGCAGCCGACTCACGCGGCATGACGGTGCAGCCAGCGTGCGCCAAGCCTACACCAAGGATGAGCTCGAAGCGCTGGCCAGCCGCGCCGGCTTCAAGGAATTTGAGGTCGAGCGGCTTCCCGCTTTTCGCCTTGGACTCGCACTATGGAAAATTTGAGTTCGGATTCCGACATCCTGGACTTGGCGATTGCAGGCGGGGGACCGGCAGGGACCGCCGCTGCGCTTGAGGCCAGGCGGCACGGTTTGCAGGTGGCTATTTGGGACCGAGATCACTTCCCGCGCGACAAAGTGTGCGGAGAGTTCATTTCTCCTGAGGGTCTCCCTTTGCTGCAAACCGAGATCCCGGAATACGTGGCACGCGGCGCGCCCATACATCGCGCCGAGTTTATTTCGCAAAATGGCTTGTCAAGGGTTTTCCGTCTGCCGGGCCCGGCTGCGGGATTATCGCGTCTCACTCTGGATGCCGCGCTGTGGGGAGCTGCCAAAGCGGCTGGCATCGAGGTGCATGAAAGCGAATGCGTCCGCAGAGTACGCAAGCTGGCTCCGGTTCACGGCCAGGCAAGAGTGTGGGAAATCGAATCGACCGGCCCGACCGTGAGAAGGGCAAAAGCGTTGATTATTGCCTGCGGGCGGTGGTGGAGGATTGAGGGGTTATCTTCATCAGCCGACGAGACCAGGCCTGCAGGATTGTGCGAATGGATTGGAGCGAAGGCCCACTTTGCCGGTATTTCTCCACAGGACAGAGTTGAAATGTGTCTCTTCAATAAAGGGTACTGCGGGCTGGCTCCCGTTGAGGGTGACATTTATAACGTCTGCTGCCTGGTACGCCGCGAGCGGATTCGCGGATGCGGCGGGGAGGGAATGAAAGATTTCTCCTCTTGGATAGTAAAACTGTCCCACCATCCTGCGCTCGAGGCACGACTGAGCGGAGCGGCACAGGTTTCACCAGTGGTTACTACGGCGCCGGTCTATCTAATGCGAGGGAAAGCAGCACAAGAAGGCGCTTTGATGGTGGGTGATGCTTCAGGATTTCTCGATCCCTTCACCGGGGAGGGCATTTCTATGGCCCTCCACAGTGGCAAATTGGCGGCGCAGGCAATCGCAAAGTCATTACAGGAAGGCCGCAGTGAGGAGCAGACAACTGAATATTACCGCGAGAGCCTGACTTATGCCGTCCGTCGAAGCTACAAAATAGCGGCTCTGGTACGAGGCCTTCTCCACCGTTCGGCCTGGGTTCAGGGGCTGGCCACGGCACCGCTTCTATGGGTCGGGAGGAGAATCGTTCGTGAGACGCGCTGGCGGGAAATCAGGAGTTAAATTTCAGTTAGGCAAGCTGGCGTGGGAGCAACGATATTTGACCCAAAACAGAAAGCCCCGGGTCAAATTGCATCGAGCCCGGGGCTTTCGTGATTCGATGAGCCTTGCCTTTACTTGGAAATCCAGCGGGCAGCGCCGGATTCCCGTCCTCAAAAGATTTCGAACCGCTCCTGGTGGACGGTCGGGTCACTCTTAACGACAAGATTCTTGTGGGTGAGCGATTCGATTTCCATAATCAGCGTTCCATCCTTGGATTTCAGCGCTTGGGCCACCTCAGGGTTGACCCGCAGCGTCATTGTCTTGCCCTCGATTTCGCTGGCCATTTTCCGCGCCTCTGCCAGGATCTCATTGGAAATAGTGGTGACGGATTTAACCCAGCCTGACCCGCTGCAATATGTGCAAGGATCACAGAGCGTCCGTTCCAGTGATTGCTTGACGCGCTTGCGGGTCACCGCCACCAGGCCGAAATCGTTGAAAGAAAGCACCTTGGTTGGAGCCCGGTCGCGGCGCAGGGCCTCTTCCAAAGCCTGCACAACCTTGTTGCGGTTGCGGCGCTCATCCATATCAATGAAATCGATCACAATAATCCCGCCCAGATCGCGCAGCCGAATCTGCCTCACGATTTCATTGACAGCATCGATGTTGGTCTTGACGATTGTGTCTTCAAGCCTGTTTGTCTTCCCAACATATTTGCCAGTATTCACATCGATGGCCACCAGCGCCTCCGTCTGGTTGATGACAATATAGCCGCCGGATTTCAACCATACCTTCGGTTTGAGGGCCTTTTCGATCTCTTCCTCAATCCCATGCTCTTCGAACAGCGACGTCTGTCTTGTGTGAAGTTTGGCACATCCCAGGAGCGAGGGCTGGAGCCGATTGACAAACTCCACGACACGTTCGTAGTCCGCCTCATTATCAAGCCACATGGACTTGAAGTCCGGGGTCACAAGGTCGCGCATCAAGCGCTGCGCCAGGTCGAGGTCCCGATACAAGAGCGCCGGCGCCTTCACTTGCTCTGCGCGGTTGCGGATTTCATTCCAGAGATTAGTCAGAAATTTCAGGTCAGCTTTGATTTCGTCTTCCGAGCGGCCCTCGCCAGCCGTACGCACGATAAACCCGCCCGTCAGCGAACCCTTGTTCTCGAGGATAATATTCCTCAATCGCAGGCGTTCCTGTTCTGAAGAGATTTTTCGCGAAACCCCGATGTGCGAAATCGTCGGCATGTAGACAATGTATCGCCCCGGCAAAGCCACGTGAGACGTAATCCGCGCGCCCTTGGTCCCAAGCGGCTCCTTGGCGATCTGGACAATGATTTCCTGCCCTTCTTTTAGGAGTTCGGAAATCTGGAGACCTTGCTGACCGACGGGGCGTGTGGATTCGCGTTCGCGGGAAGTATTCCGGCGGGAGTGCCTGCCGGCACGCCGACGCCCCCGGCGTCCCCGGCGCGGGGCAAAGTGCGGCCGCGAATGCGGTTCACGCAGGGTATAAGATCGCTCGGAAGATTCATCGCCTCCTTCAGCAGTCTCGGAAGTCTGCTCTTTTCTTTCGGAGTTGTCTTCTTCTCCGGACTCGCTTTCGGAGGCCGAAGTTTCCAGCAGGGTTTCGGCGCCCGCTTCATCCGATGCCGCTTCGACCGCTTGTCCATCCTCCTCGCCAGCCGCCTGCTCAAAGTCCGGGAGGTCTTCCGAAGTTTCCGGCACAACGTGTGTCGTGTGCAGTTGTTCCTCCGCTCCTTTTTCCTCAGCCTCAGTCGGCTCTAAGGAAGCTTCAGGAACAGGAGTGAAGGACCGCTGCGAACCTGTTCGTAGGTTCTTCTCTCGGGGTTCTGCGTATCCTTCTCCTTGCACTTCAGCCAAGGTTTCTTCATTTTGGAGACTTTGGGAGGAATCGGCATCATGCTCGATGTTATCGGACCCATGCGCCTCTGGAGCAGATGCAGGCTCCAAGGCAGACCCATCGGTGGAGATTTGCCGTGTGGCGTCGGGTGGTGCTGAATCTTCCGTGGTCGAGTGACTGTACTTTGCCAATGACTCGCCCGGAAGGATCTCGAAATCCTCAGCGGCTGGCGCAGGCGCAGGCTCCTCAGGCGCAGCGGGATATGGCTCAGGACGGCGGGTGGGCCTACGCTCGCCGAAACTGCCCCGTCCGTGCCTGCGGTGCCGCCGACCACGATGCGAGCGCCGGCCCGGCCCCCTTTCGTCGCCCGGACCTCCCGAGGAGGAGCCGGACAGACGCGCGCCGGACGTTTCTTTTGCCGATGCTCCTGTTGAGCCCGCAACGGGACTTTCCCCTGGCATTGACGATTCGTTTGCGGTCCTGACGTTTTTGGGGAGGGGCTCTTTTTGGCCGACGCCCTCAGCCTGTTCCTGACGTGAGCCGCCGTTCTCACCCGTTTCTGGCGCCGCTGGTAAGGCTTGCGGTTCAACCTCAATTGTGGCCCCTCGAGCCTGGGATTCATTCAGGGCGCCTTCAAACTCATCCTGATCCTGGAGAGAGAAATCGGACACATACAGGAATGCATCCCTTTCGAGGCCGATATCGACAAACGCTGACTGCATCCCGGGAAGTACCCGGTTAACCCGGCCTTTGTAAATGCCACCGACCAGGCCAACGTCCGTGTCTCGCTCGAAATAAACTTCGACCAACTGGCCGTCTTCACACAGGGCCACTTTCGTCTCGTGTGGAGACGATGAAATAAACATCTCCTTATTCATGGAAACTCCTTATTATGGGGCACTCGGCAAGGATCAATCCGCGAAAGCGGAGATCAACTTCGAGTGTCCCCGGCCCGGTCGCACACGCTTGTTGTTCCCGACCAAGTGCTCGACCATCCTCCCTTAGCCCATTCGGGATAAGGGCATTGGGCAGAACCCTGCGGTGTAGGCAAGAGTGCCCGGGCAATCTATTTCAAAAAGTACGGCTGCTTTGAGCCGCGTATAAAACCTGGGTCCGAAGACCCATTCAAAATGTCGCTGCCACTTCCGGTAATCATAGTGCCAGCTAATTCACGAACCGCTGCATTTTGACGCTCATAGCAAGTCCCAAACCCAGAAAAACGAAGAGCATTGATGACCCTCCTTCGCTCATGAGCGGCAAAGGAATACCTGTAATCGGAAACACGCCGATCATCATTCCAACATTCACCGCAACCTGAAAAAACAAGATCGCGGCAAATCCGATGAGGAGAAAACTACCCGCACGGTCGGCTGCAGCCCGTGCCCCTTCAAGCAAACGCAACAGCAGCACAACATACAGTAGAAAGACAGCCAAAGTGCCGACGAAACCTCGCTCCTCAGCAAACGCAGCGAAAATGGCGTCGGCGTGGGAAACTGGGATAAATCCCAACTGGCTTTGTGTGCCTTTACCCAACCCTCTTCCCCAGAGGCCACCTGAGCCGACTGCTATTTTTGTCTGCGTCACCTGATAGGCGGAACCTTGGGTGTCCTGTTTGGGGTGGACAAACGCTTCAAGCCTCTCCCGCTGATACGGGCGTAATAAATGCCACCCGACCGGTAATGCCAACAAGCCTATCAGCCCCAAAACCGCAACCTGGCGGCGTCGGATGCCTCCCAGAAATGCTGCCACCGCCACGATGGGCAGGTAGGTCAACGCGGTTCCCAAGTCGGGCTCAATCGCAACCAGGAAACCCGGCACGCCTGCCAGGAGCCCCAGCTTTGCCAATTCTCCCCATGTGAAAGCCCTGTTTCGCCTCTTCGCGAACATGGCCGCCACTGCCAATATTATAACCAACTTGACAAGTTCTGACACCTGCAAAGTAAACCCGGCAATCTGAAGCCAGCGGTGGGTGCCAGCCACGCGCGGACCTGCAACCAGAACGCCGACCAGGACGAGCACGCTGAGGAGGTAGAGCCAGGAAACATGACCCAAAATCAGATGGTAATCAATCTGGCTTACAATCAGTGTCAGGCCACAGCCGAGGAGTATCCAGTAAACTTGCTTGTGGAACTGTCCGACGAGTGGAGTTTGAGTGGTCGTACTGTAGATTTCCACTAGCCCGACAGCGGCAATGGCGAGTGCCATCCCCAGCAGTAACCAATCGAAATCATGGAAGTTGAGTGAATTCCTCATAGCTTGCCGCGGTTCTTACTCTCCTGTTGAGGAAGCGCCCGGCTTCACCTTGTTGTTCATCTGACTTACCAGTTCAGCGGGAGCCTTCCTGCTCTCCTTCTCCTGGTAGTAGGCCTTGATCACGTCTCCGGCAATGGGAGCAGCAACGGAGGAATCCTCGCCCCGCATCACCAGAACGGCCACTACTATATCTGGATCAGGGGAAGGAGAGTAACCCACAAACCAAGCATTGTTTCTGTAACGAGCTCTGTGGGCCGAATCCTGCAATCCCGCACTCACCACCTGTGCCGTCCCCGTCTTGCCAGCGATATCCAGTCCGGGGCATCGCGCGCCTACCCCCGTACCCCCGGGTTCATTAACAACCCCCCACATCCCGTTCGTAACGGCTTGCACGGTGCTTGCCTGGAGCGGGAACCGAATCGTTGAATGAGCGGGTGGGTCCACTCCAAGGTTCTCCAATTCCCGGCTAAACGCCAGGTGGGGGCGGACGAACTTGCCGCCGGAAGCGATCCCCCCGATAAAGTAGGCAACCTGGAGCGGCGTTACTTCGACGGCTCCCTGCCCGATCGCTACTGAGATCGTCTCGCCCGGCCACCACGGATGGTGATAAACACTCTCCACCCAAGCGGGTGAGGGGATGAGGCCGGGTTCCTCATCCGGCAGGTCAATCCCTGTACGGTGACCTAATCCCAAGTGGTCAGCATAGTAATCAATCTTTTGGATACCCAGCATCTTGCCTACAGTATAGAAATAATCGTCACAGGATCTAACAATGGCCTTATGGAAGTCGGTTGTTCCGTGCGCGCGCCAGTCATGGAACGTGTGCCCGTAGATGGTGACTTGCCCACGGCAGTCAATTGTGAAATCGGGCGTGATCGTTCCGGTTTGAAGTGCCGCTGTCCCCGTGATGATCTTGAAGACAGATCCTGGTGCAAGTTGCGCCTGGATCGCTTTGTTCATCAGCGGGTGCATTGGGTTTGTGGTGAGCCGCTTCCATGTCTTTAATGAGATGTGATGCGTAAAGTCGTTGGGGTCAAACGTTGGATGGCTGACCATTGCCAGCACGTCCCCTGTACGGGGATCCAGAGCTACCACAGCTCCCGGCCTTTGCCCCAGCGCGCTGTCAGCGGTCAATTGCAGATCCAGATCGAGGGTCAGCCGCAGGTCATGACCTGGCACAGCGTTGACCGTTCCGAGGGTTCCAACTTCCTGGCCGCGGCTGTTGACGATCACCCTCTTCATCCCATCGCGCCCGCGCAGAATTGAGTTGTATTCCTTTTCAATTCCGAACTTTCCGATCAGGTCTCCCGGGTGATAATGGGACCCCGGCTTGGCCAGGTCTGCCTGGGAGACCTCACCCACATACCCGAGCACCGCCGCAGCGACCCCGTGCTTGGGGTAAAACCGCTGTTCCGACTGGATGATGTCAATCTCCGGAAATTCGGACCGATGTGCATCGATGTAAGCAACGTCTTTCAACGACGCTGCCTGCTTGAGCACAACCGGCTGAAAACGGGGAAGTCGAGCAGAGCGCTTGATCAGGTTCCTCACGTCTTTGGGGTCCAGGTCCAAAGCCTTGGCGATCTTATCGAGGTGAGCGGCAGTGAGACGTGAGGCGTTGTCCCGGTTCAGTAAGATCGTAAATGATGGGAAGTTGTCGACCAGCACCCGCCCGTTGCGGTCAAGAATCCTCCCTCGCGGGGCGATGATGGGAAGGTCACGAATCCAGTTGTGCTTTGCCTCCTCAAGCAATTTCTGGTGCTGCCCGATCTGCAAATGCCAGTATCCAGCCAGCAAACCAACGAAGACTGCCGCGAGAAAATACTCGAGGAAGGTAATCTTCCAGGTGGGGAAATGCTCGTCCTCCGGGAATCGAACCTGCATTACTTATAAGCTTTCGACGCGGGTTTGCGCACAAACCCCTTGCCCCTCAGCAGCAGCCGTCCCCTGTCCAGTCCGAGCGGCCCGCCAAAGAGGATTGCAAATTCCCCTCCCGCCAGCCGACAACAATATCACACGATGCCTAGCAAAATAAAGAAATTATCGCCTATCCCGCAGTGTGGTGAGGATCGAGGGAATTGATTGTGTATGCGCCCTCACTCAGCAAGAGATCGTGTGCGTTCACCTGTTCAACTGAAAGGTGCTGACACATAATCCTATGCCCTCGCCCTCCCCAGCTCTGGTCCTTGGTCATCCGTGGCTTCTCGCGGCGGTTGCAGATACCACGCCTGAAACACTCCGCTGGCAAAGATTGCACAGGTTTGGCTGCTTTGGCCCGGTGTTTTGGCAGCAGGCGAAGATTTTGCTTGCCAGTCCTGGATTTATGGGATATAGTCCCTAGACGATGGTTAGTGTGAGTTTTGCCAACGCGTTTAGCTTCAACTACTGGTATTGGGGCTTTAATGCCTCAATGCAGTAGAGTGGCGTTGGCCTGACCAGGAAAAACAAGATTAAAAAGCCAGCCCACTGAGTACCGAGTGGGCTTTTTTATTTGTTAAGGAGAGGTAAGACATGATCATATCCATGCGACCGCATGCCACCAGGGAAGAGATTGACTACGTTTGCGAGCGGATTCGTGAGTTCGGATACAAGGTGCATTCCATCGAGGGTGAAGAAAGGGTGGTGATTGGGGTGATCGGCGTAGGCGACGTGACAGCGTGTCTGGAATCGCTCGAGGCAACTCCCGGCGTCGAGCGGGCGGTACGAATCTCCGCTCCCTATAAGTTCGTCAGTAAGGAGTTCAAGCAGGAACGGTCCCGGATTCGCGTAAATGGAACCGAGATCGGCGGAGACGAGTTTGTGGTGATGGCAGGACCGTGCTCGGTGGAAAACGAGAAGCAGATTATCGAAACAGCCGAAGGCGTTGCAGCGGCCGGGGCCAAGCTGCTGCGAGGCGGCGCTTTCAAGCCGCGCACCTCCCCGTATGACTTTCAGGGTTTGGAGGTGGAAGGACTCAAACTGCTGGCCAAGGCGCGCGAGGCGACTGGGCTTGCCATCGTGACGGAAGTGATGAGCGATGGCGACGTGGGCCGCGTGGGGGAGTATGCGGACGTGATGCAAGTGGGCGCGCGCAACATGCAGAATTTCGCGCTGTTGAAGGCGCTGGGCAAATGCCCACGGCCCGTGCTGCTGAAGCGCGGAATGAGTTCGACCGTCAAAGAACTGCTGATGTCCGCCGAATACATCACAGCGCACGGCAATCCCAACGTCATCCTCTGTGAGCGAGGTATCCGCACTTTTGAGACAGCAACTCGCAACACCTGTGATATCACCGCAGTAGCGGTTCTTAACGAACTGACGCACCTGCCGGTAATCGTCGATCCCAGCCACGCCACCGGTAAACGAAGCTTGGTGCCGGCGCTTTCAAAAGCGGCCGTCGCCATCGGGGCCGATGGCCTGATTGTGGAGGTCCATCCCCGCCCGGAAAAAGCCATGAGCGATGGAGCCCAGTCCCTCCGGATCGAGCAATTCCACACCATGATGAGCGACCTTGAACCTTATATCCAGCTGTGGAAGGAGAGCCGCGTTTCAACGGCCGCTACAGCGGTCTGATCGCATCAGGCAGGATACAACCCCGAAAGATCAGCTGGCATCGTAGGGGAGAGCAGTGCTAACAGGTAGTAGCTTAAGTTCCCGGTACCGTTGGTCTCGGATCTACACGGGAAGCACAGCAGGAGAAGCACGAAAAATCCAATGTGGCGAAGAGTACTGGCGGGACCGCTGAAACGGGCCTCGAAGTTCGGTGCAGTATACCTCCTGTATCTCTTTATCATCTGGCTTTTCGACTACGTTTACTTCCCTTGGCTTACCATAAAATTCAGGTATCTCGTTTTTTTTCCACTATTTCCATCCATCTTTGTGGCTTCCTGGGGAGGTTACTACCTCTATCAGCATTTCCAGCAGGACGTGTTTTTCACTGACAGGATTCATCGGTGGCTCGATCAGTCGGAGCCAGGAGGTGCCCGGAGTAAGATCAAGTCTATCATTCTAAACAGACCCGCTTATGTTTTCGCAGTCGTGGCGACTTGGTGGAGCCCACTGCACGCATACATTTTCTTCAGAAGAGATCGGGACTTCAGACTGGTGGCGTTTCTCAAGGCGCTTACCATCGGTTCGCTATTCTGCGCCCTTTTCTGGGGCCTGATCGGAGATTCCTTTATTTTCTCGTACAGCATAGTCAAGGCAATCCTACGCTGAAACTTCGTAGGAGATGAGGAGAATACGTGAACATTTTTCTTACTGGATCAACAGGCTTCCTGGGCGGCGAACTCGCCGTTCTCCTGTCCAAGAGGTCACAGATAAGACGGCTTTATTGCCTGATTCGCGCCAATGATGCCCAGAAAGCCTGGAGCCGGCTGCAGCAGGTCTTCCAGTTCCATGGCGACGCTTTTGACAGCACCCGGATCATTCCGATTGTCGGAGATCTGGGCGACGCTTCCCTAGCGGAGAAGCTCTCCCGCCTGAAAGACCTCGGCGAGGTTGACACGGTGATTCACGCCGCGGCCGACACTTCCTTCGCGCCGGCTTCCACTGAAAGCGTCGAGAGGATCAACATTGCCGGGACGCAGCAGATCCTCAGCTGGGCGAAGTCCCTGCCCAAGCTGGAGACGTTTGTCTATGTCGGAACAGCCAGCATCTGCGGAACGGGCTTGAAGCAGTGCAACGTCCATGAGGATCAGTCTCCCAATTCCGGCGCGGCTCACCTGGTCCGGTACTGCTATACGAAGATGATCGGGGAGATGAACGTCACCCGCGCCATCCCCCGCGAAAAGTTACTGGTAGTCCGCCCTTCGATCATCATGGGAGATACACGCGACTGGACGCCGCGTTCTTACGTCATCATGTGGGCGCTGGCCGCGGTCAACACCATTCGCCTGATTCCCTCGAACCCGGATGCACATCTGGACATCATCCCCGTTGATTACACCGCCTGCGCGATTGTGCAGCTGCTCTTTGCCCGGCGCAACTGGACGACTTATCACATATCGGCGGGTAAGGATTCCGCTTCCACACTCGAAGCCATCCTGCGCGCCGCGGATGATCCCTCGGAGGGCCGTCCGCCGTTCAAGTTTGTCCGGCACGAACTGCTACAGCAGATGAAGAGATGGCCGAAGAAACTTTTGCCTCAAAGCGACCTCCACCAACCCGAATTTGGCGAGTACTTGGCTTACTGGAATTCCGCATTCAACGGCAACGGAGACCTCCGCCTGCTCCTGACAGCTATGGGGCCTTACTTCCGGTTCATGAACCTGGACCAGACTTTCGACAATTCGCGCCTGCTGGCGGACACATCCATCGGAAATCCTCCGCCGGCTCACGAATACGTCAGGAAAACCACCCGCCACCTGAATAACATTGACCTGACTGAGGGTGCACTTGATCCGTAGCCTGGATCGTTGCGACTTGGCACGCCATGGACGTAAATGGGCCCTGATCAATCGGGGCCTTGCACCCGCACAGGGACTTCCGTTTCTTGTAGAAAAGTTGTTTTGGAACATCTCGCTATGATGGATGTACTCCAGCAAGCGGGTGCCCGAGAAGGAAGTCCCCACGACAAGTGGGGCAACAGCCAGGAAACGCCAAGCGAAAGTTTGTATCAATTTTTCCCAACTTCTGCTATATCCTCTTGCCGGGGCAATTGATCCGTCGCCGCCATACTTCGTCTTGTGGAGGAAGAACTGAACCATCTGGCTTCCCTGCTGGGAATTCTGGCGATCCTTCTAACCTGCTACGCACTATCACGCCACCGTAAGGTCATCAGTTGGCGGATCGTCGCGTGGGGCTTGGGCCTCCAATTTCTGATCGCGCTGTTTGTACTCCGCACCGAGGCTGGTTACTGGCTTTTGAATAAAGCCTCGAGCGCCGTGGTGTGGTTCCTGCATTTTTCATTCGAAGGCTCCAAGTTCGTCTTCGGCCCACTCGGCGATCCCAAGGGCAGCCTTGGCATGGTCTTTGCTTTCCAGGCGCTTCCGTTGATCATTTACGTTGCGGCATTCCTTTCAATTCTCTATTACGTTGGGGTCCTGCCGGCGCTGGTGACTCTGGCTGCAAAGGCCATGTTCAAGCTGATGGGGACCAGTGGGGCTGAATCGCTGGAAGTCGCCGCCAGCATGGCCATAGGCCAGTCGGAGGCACCACTCGTCATACGCCCCTACCTGGAAACCCTCACCCAGTCAGAACTGATGACGGTGATGACAGCTGGAATGGCCCACATCGCAGGCTCGGTTCTGGGTGCCTACATCCTGTTTGGCGCGCAGGCAAGAGATCTGCTGACTGCGGTGGTCATGACGGCCCCGGGAACGATGCTGGTCTCGAAAATGCTGATTCCTGAAATCGGCCAGCCAACTACCGCCGGGGCAGTAAATCTAACCCTCGAGAAAAAGGACGTCAACATCCTGGATGCCATTACGCACGGAGTCTTAGACGGCCTCTTCATCGCCCTCAACGTCGGAGCTATGCTGATTGCCTTCGTTGCGCTCATCGCCCTGGCAAATGGTTTCCTCGGCTTCGCCCATACCAATCTTCACACGATCTTCGGCTACGCACTGGCGCCCGTGGCTTGGCTGCTCGGTGTGCCTTGGCATGACTCCATGGCCGTGGGAAATCTGCTGGCCACAAAAGTCATCTTGAATGAATTCATTGCCTTTTCCATGCTCGGCCCGCTGAAGGGGCACATCGCCGCACGATCGTTCACCATTGCCACCTATGCCCTTTGCGGATTTGCGAATTTTGGCTCTATTGGGATTCAGATTGGCGCGATCGGGGCTGTGGCGCCTTCCCGGCGGCAGGACTTGGCAAGGCTGGGCTTCTGGGCGCTGTTGGCCGGGACCCTGGCAAATTATCTCTCTGCCGCCATTGTCGGCCTGGTTATCCGCTGAAAAACACAGCAAGCAATAGAGGTGAACAAATGACTTTGCGTCCGGTCGGCCGCCGCTCCCGTGTGTTTGGGTCCAAAACCCAAAAAGCTCCTTTTCGGCTCTCGCTGTGCCGTTCGCAGCTTCTGGTTCCGGCACGGCTCTCCGGCTGGTGGGTGGCAACGGATTCATCGCCGTCCTACAAAACTCTTTCCATTTGAGAGAAAAGTCACAGCGTCGAGAAAACTGAAGTTTTTGGAATAGGCTTGTTGCTAAAAACTCAAGTCGTGGGAACCTATGCGTACAACGGAAATCACGTTGAAAGCTGATCTTCCGGTGTATTGAGCTTTCCCCAAACAGGTCTATCCTGCAGCACTCCGGAGTGAAAACCTTTACACGCGTCCGAATAATCCCATACACGCGAACACTTGAAGAAGCGGCTGAATCCGATGGCGCCGACATTGGCAAAGTGCTGCAGAATCTTCGAGACTCTTTCCAGGAACGCCAACCGCGCCGTGTAGGCCGTCGATTTCCCTTACCACGGCCATCTTCTGCGTGGATGCGTTCGCCCCACTCTGCGTCGCATGAACCACTTTTGAGGGCTTTGCAACCCCTGCAATCCCCAACGTCCGAAATTGCCGACAACTTCGTGGAACATCGGGAAAGGGTCCGGCGTATTACTGGGTGAGAGGATTTGAAATAAGAATCACTGGAAGGTCCCTATGGCGAAAAATCATCGCAGTTCCAGGCGCCGGCGCTGGATCTTGATCGGCGTAGGAGTGCTTGGGGTGTGCGCATCCGTATTGGCCGTGGCCAACGTGCTGCGCCCGGACACAAGCATCGACCCCTCCAAGCTGGCCACGATCAAGCGCGGCGATATCGCGCAATCGGTGGTGGCAACGGGCAAGGTCGAACCGCTGACCAAGGTCGAAATCAAGTCAAAGGCCAGCGGCATTGTTCAAAAGATATTTGTTGACTACGGTGACCGCGTAACACAAGGCCAGGTGCTGCTTGAGCTGGACAAAGAGCAGTTGCGCGCGCGAGTGAAGGAGGAAGAGGCTAATCTTGAAGCCGCCCAGGCCACGGTCAAATCAGCACAAGCCGTCTACCAACGCAACATTATCGACGCCCAGGGCCCAGACATACCTTTCCTCAAAGCCACGCTTGAACGCAACAGGAAACTTGCCGCGGAAGGGTTGATCCCGGACTCATCGCTTGACGATGCAAAGAAAGCCTATGAGATAGGACTTAACAAGCAGATGTCTGCCCGCCGTAATGTGGCCGTCAGCAAGGCTGACATTGCCCGCTCGCAGGCCCAGGTATCCCAGGCACAGGCTGCTCTGGACCAGGCTAAAGAAGACCTGCAGAACTCGACCATCGCCAGCCCGATTGATGGAATCGTCCTTTCCAGAGATGTTGAAGTCGGCGACGCTGTCAGTTCGATCTTGGTTCTGGGCTCGCAGGCCACCCAGCTGTTTACAATCGGAAACATGAGCACGGTTTATGTGCTGGGCAAGGTTGACCAGGCGGACATAGGGAAAGTCTATATGGGCCAGACGGCCCGGATTCGGGTGGAATCGTTCCCGAAGAAAATTTATGACGGCAAGGTGACCAAGATCTCCCCCATGGGCGTGGAAAAGGATAATGTCACTACCTTTGAAGTCCGCGTCTCCATTCAGAATCCCACTGGTGAACTCAAGGCCAACATGAGCGCCAATGCCGAACTGATTATCCGGGAGAAACATAATGTGCTGCTCATCCCGGAGACCGCCGTAGTTTACGGCAAAGATCACAAGACCTTTGCCGAGATTCCTGCCCAGGAGGCGAAACTGGGCTGGAAAAAAGTTCCCATCCAGATTGGCATTTCAAACGGTATCAACTCGGAAGTCGAAAGCGGGCTGCAACAGGGACAGCAGGTCATCCTGCAATAGGCGTCCGACTCGGTTATTCCGGCTTTCGTTTTCTCTGAGTGCCTTTCATGGTGAATTGTCATGGCGTTTCGCGACTTGTTCCGCGACACAATCGACAACCTCTGGGGGCACAAGCTCCGGACGTTCCTCACCATGTTCGGCATTGCCTGGGGCATCATCTCCATTATTCTGATGGTGGCCGCCGGAGAGGGCCTGCGAGTGGGCCAGGCACGGCAGATGGAAACCTTCGGGCGGGACATCATGATCGTTTTTGCCGGCCGAACCAGCATGCAAGCGGGCGGAATGCGCGCAGGGCGGGATATCCGCTGGGGAAGTTCGGACTATCTGACTGTGAAATCTCAGGCGCCTTCCTGCCAGTATGTTTTGCCCGAACTCCGGCGCTCGAGCATCAACATTCGCAGCCAATACAACAGCGCAACGCTTGAGGTGACCGCATCACTTCCTCCTTTTGCGTACATCCGGAGCCTATCCATCGCGCAAGGCCGTTTTTATAACTGGAACGACCAGGCAAAAGCCCACCGCGTCGCCTTCCTGGGCAGCGATGTGCGGAAACAGCTTTTCGCTTCGCACGCAGTCTTAGGTAGCACAATCTATCTGAACGATATTCCATACACCGTGATTGGCGTTATGCAGTCCAAGGAACAGAACAACAGTTACGATGGCATGGATGTCACCAAGGTTTACATCCCCTTCAGCGCCATGCAGCAGGACTTTCCGGACCCGCCACCGGCTCTGCCCAGCAGCATTGACAATCTTCTGGTAACGCCAAAGTCTTTCGGCGATGACGAAGCCTGCCAGGCTCAGGTTCGACGCTCGCTTGCATTGATCCATCATTTTGATCCGCGCGACGAAGAAGCGGCTTCCATCTGGGACACGGTGGAAAATGCCCGCGACTTCCGCATGATGACAGACGGGATGAAGTACTTTCTGGGCGCGGTGGGACTGATCAGCCTGCTGCTGGGTGGGATCGGCGTGATGAACATCATGCTGATTGCCGTGCGCGAGCGGACGCGCGAAATCGGAGTTCGCAAAGCGGTCGGCGCCACTTCCCGGGCCGTCATGTGGCAATTTTTCGTTGAGACTCTGATCGTTGTTTTCTTGAGTGGCGGGGTCGGAATGGGCGTGGCGTTCGGGATTTGCTGGCTGGTTGACCTGCTGCCGCAACCGGCGTTTTTTGCGGGCCTGCTTCCCACCTGGCAATCCGGCCTTCTGTCATTCGCCCTGCTGGGGACGGTGGCATTGCTTGCGGCGCTTTATCCTGCAAATCGGGCAGCCTCGGTGGACCCCATCGAATCGCTACGTTATGAAGCAGGAGGATAGTGTGAAGCAAGGCAATAAAACCGCCGCGAGCTTGCATCCTGCAGAACAACCGGTCGGAGCAAGATTATGATACGGGAAGTTTTAAGCCAGGCGTGGGATTCATTGCGGCGTCAGCCCCTGCGCAGCGGGCTGACCATGCTGGGGATCGTGTGGGTAATTGTGGCCGTTACAATTCTGATCGCTTACGGAAACGGCTTCCGGGGAGTTCTGCTGAGGGGGTTCGAGGCTTTCGGGAAAAGCGTGGTGATCTGCTGGCCGGCTCAAACCAGTGAGCAGGTTGGCGGCCAGCGCGCGGGCAAGAAAGTCCGAGTTGAAAAAGAAGATCTGGAGTGGGTGAGGGCACGCGCGACACTGGTGAAGTATGCTTGCCGCGAAACGGTCCGCTGGTTGCCCATCTCCAACGGAAACAGATTTGCCAACACGGCGATTCGAGGCGTGTGTCCGGCATATGGAGAGATGAGGAGCGAGAACCCAAGCAACGGACGATGGATCAGCCCGGAGGATATGGTCGAGCGCCGCAGGGTGGTTTTTCTGGGCGCCCGGTTGCGCCAGAAGCTCTTTGGCAACCAGCCGGCTGTAGGTCAGATTGTCAGCAT
This sequence comes from Terriglobia bacterium, assembly GCA_046705285.1. Lineage (GTDB taxonomy): Bacteria > Acidobacteriota > Terriglobia > UBA7540 > UBA7540 > SCRD01. The sequence continues at coordinate 98,961 of JBJKQK010000099.1, read as the reverse complement.
CGGCAGCGTGAGGTTCACAGTCATCGGGACCATGAATCGCAAGATTCAGCTCTCCAACTATTTTACGAGCGACGATGAATCCGCCTGGATTCCTTACTCGACAGCGAGCGACATGTGGGACACTCGCTACGCAAACGTCCTGGTTTTCGAACCCGTCGCCCCGCAGTTCGAAGCCAAGGCACGGCAGCAGGTGCTGGCGATTTTTGCCGAAAGGCAGCGATTCTCCCCGACCGACAAGAAAGCGTTCATGATGTTCGGGACAGAGGAACTGCGCCCTATCATCGACGGACTTACGATCGGTCTGGAGGTGCTGCTCAGCTTTATAGGTGCGCTGACGTTAGGGATTGGTGGCGTGGGCGTGATGAACATCATGCTGGTTTCAGTGGATGAACGGACGCGAGAGATCGGACTGCGGCGAGCGCTCGGCGCTCGGCGGCGGCACATTCGGGCCCAATTTCTTTCTGAAACCCTTGTGATCACACTGGCGGGCGGCATTCTTGGCATGGCACTTTCCTACCTGCTCTCGGCAGCCATCGGAACCATACCTTTGCTCGGGCCGTTGTTCAAAGACACTTCAGGACAGGGAGATATCCAGCTGCACATATCCATTGCCACTCTGGCGCTTTCTGCCGGAATCCTTATGCTGGTCGGCGTATTGAGCGGAGTTCTCCCTGCCATTCGGGCGTCGCGCCTTGATCCGGTCGAAGCCCTGCGCTACGAGTAGATTCAAACGAAACGACCGACAGCTACAGATACCGCAAAAGTTCGTCGATGACGCTTTGAACTCCCCTGTATGAATCTCCAAAGCCCTCGTACTCCACGGAGTAGATTCCACGAAATCTTTCACGCTTCGCAATCTGAATGCAGGCTGGAAAATTGTAGTCGGTCTCGTTGGCCTGGGCATCAAGCTCCAATCCAGTGGCATGGCAAACGGTGAGTGCATAAGGGAAGAGCAGTGCCAAGCCGCGCGCGCGCCTTCTAGTGTCCGGGAAGTTGCCAAAGTCCGGCAGCGCTCCAAGATATCTGCTTCCCACAGCTTTGAAGATTTTGACCAGAACTTCGGGATGCTCTGCACCGATGCGGCCTGTGTTTTCCACAATCACGCGGACACCTTTCCGGCTAGAGTACGCGACAAGCCTCTTATACGACTCCACCGTCGGCGCGAGATTCTGCGGATCAATCTCTCCCGGGTCGCACCTCACTGAACGCGCGCGCAGGCGGGCGGCAATATCAATCCATTTCTTTGCGGCGTTCACCACCTTGTCGCGAACAGGTTGGTGGGGATCAGAAAGGCCGCTCTCGCTTTGTATCTCCTTGATATCAATTGACAGGCTCACGAGGCGCGAACGCGCATGGATAAGCTGGCTCCTCAGTTCCTCCACATAGGCAGGTTCTGTCGATGGGAAGTGCCTGGCAAAGAGTTCAAGATGGTGGACCCTATACCGTTTGGCGATCATTCCCGGGAAATCGAGCAACGCAAACGTTTCGACCGGCCCGCTATAATCCTGGCTTCGCGTCATTGGAAAATGGTTATGAAAACTCCACGATGAAACTCCGATGCGCTGGTCCAGAAGATAGGCTGAGTGCGAAAAACGGCGCGAACGGCCCTTCGACAACCCGATCTTCCCGCCGAGCGTCGCCGTGAGTCCTCCCGCCAGGTAACCAACGAACTCTCTTCGCTTCATGGCCCTCGGTTACTCAGAACCGACCCCTTCAATTGATCGCCCCCGCAACGTGCAGGTATTCGCTGTAAATCCTCTGCCTTGTGTAGGCATTTCTCCAATGAACTTCAATGGCTGGGTCTACCCTTCGGAGACTTCCCGCAGGAAGGAGGCATTCTCTTCGGGCAACGACGTATTGATGAACATACCCGACCCCAGCTCGAATCCCGCCACGCGGGTAAGCCGCGGAATGATGCTCAGGTACCAGTGGAAATATTTCACCCCACACGCTTCCTTGGGAGCAGTCCGGATAGTATAGTTGAAGTCCGGATCCATGAGGCCATAGTAAAGCTTGGCCAGCGTCCGCCGCAGAATTCTCGACAGGTCGGCCGCCTCTGCATCGCTGATTTCTGAAAAGCAGGACATGTGTCGCCGAGGCATGATCAGCATCGAAAAAGGAGTGAGAGCGGCAAACTGAACGAAAGTCACAAAGTGCTCGGTCTCCTTTACCACGCGCGTCTGTTCCTTCAACTCCATCTCGAGAACACGGCAAAAGATACACTCGCCGAACTCATCAAAGTGCCGCAGAGCATTGATCATCCGATCGCGAATCTGCGAAGTGATTACAGGGCTTCCGATAATTTGAGAATGGGGGTGTTCCAGCGAAGTTCCCGCCGCCAGGCCGTGATTCTTGAAGATGGTCACCTGGTCGACACGAGGATCCTGCGAAGCGAAATTGAAACGGTCAAGATAGGCGTCGATGAGCGTTTCAACCTGAGAATCGTCCAACAAAGCCATCGACTTGCTGTGGTCCGGTGATTCGATGATGACCTCGTGAACACCTACTCCCGTGACAGTTCGGCGTATCCCCTGAAACGAACGCTGGCGTTCACCCTCGTAAGAAAGCGCCGCAAACTTGTTGGGTGTCACGCGGACTCGCCACGAACCGTCGTCAGGAATCACCAGCGTTGCCGGAGGGGTCATGGTCTCGTTGCCGGGGCAGAACGGGCAATCCTGAACATAAGGAGGGTTCACCCTTTTCCCGCCATCCTTCTTTGCGAATTCGTGCGGGCGCTTTGCGCGTTCGGTGGCGATGATAACCCACTCGCGGGTCAGAACATTATGGCGCAACTCCGGCATCGGAATCCTCCTTCTCAAGGCCTGCCTCAAGTGGCGTCACGAACCACCCGAAAGCCGTAGTCCGTATACTTGAAGGCCGGTGGAATGCTGGAACGCGCAGCGCAGCGGCTGGCCTTGATGTGGTGCCGCCACGCGCCACCACGCGACGCCCGCCGCTCACCAGTCTGTGGTCCGCAAGGATTGCGCTCGGGTGAGCAGGCATAATAGCCCTTTGAATACCAGTCTGCACACCACTCATGCACATTTTCACCGATGTCATAGAGGCCGAGAGGACTGGGTGTACCCTGTCCCACAGGCAGTGGCGCGGAAATCATGCCGCTCCACCGAAGCTGATATTCGTCGTGAGCTTCCGGCAGTTCATCGCCCCAGGGATAGAGCGCACCATCCCGTCCGCCCTGCGCCGCCTTTTCCCACTCCGCCTCTGTTGGCAAACGATACATGCGTCGGCTCAATTCGCTGAGCCAGCGGCAGTACTGATCAGCCTCCATCCAGTTTACAGCCACCACCGGCTGGTCAGGATGATTAAAGAGGGGATTGTTCCATTCCGGCGGGGGAGGATGGCCGGTTGCCTCCATGAACCCGGCCCAGTCCCGGTTCCTGACTTGATAAACCGCCATCTCAAACGCATCAACGCAGACACGGTGCACCGGCTGTTCATCGTCCCGCCCCGCAGTGCAGCCCATCGGGAAGCTTCCCGCGGGTATCAAAACACAGTAAGGCTCTGGGCTCGCACTCTCACCCATCCGGCCTCTTCTCCCTTGAAAAGAATTTCACGAGCAGGGCATTCCCGCTTTGCGACAGAGCCCGATCCTGGCCAGCAAGACTGGAAATACACCTCCGACCAATATGGAATCTAAGAGCGACCGGGCACCTTTCATTTGTGTGCAGCCTCGCCCTTCAGGAGTCCCAAGTCCGCAAGAACGGCCCGCAACGCCTGGCGATCTTCTTCGGGGAGGGGCGCGAGCGGCGGCCGGACGCGGCCGGCGTTCATTCCACACAGATTCATCGCCTCTTTGATCACCAGCGTCCTGTAGCCAGGCCGCTTGACGCGCAAGTCGTAAATTGCCATCGTCTCTGTTTCAACCACATGTGCAGCAGCCTCCAGTTCTCTCGCTTCGAGGTGCGCCAGAATTTTCCGGCAGGTTTTAGGCATAAAGTTGATCAGCCCGCTCGTATAGGCTTTCACTCCCAGCGCGAAATAACTGGGCGCAAGAATCTCTCCAACACCGCACAGCAGCGCAAGTCGGTCGCTCGCGGCTCGCCATTGGCGGACGAACTGGTCCATATCTCCATGCTCGTCTTTGAGGCCGACAACATTGGGAACTTCTGCCAGCCGGCGCAGCAGCGAAGGGCTGAAATTGACGCTGCGAGTCTGAAACAGAATCACCCCGAGCTTCGTCGCCTGCGCGATGGAGCGGTAGTATTCAAACAGGCCATCATCGTTGGCGTGGGTAAAATACGGTGGAAGAACCAGAATCCCATCGGCACCGTAGGCCTCCGCCGCCTTGGCCAGATCGCGCGCGATCGGCATGGTGAATCCCACACCAACGAGCACCGGCTTCCGGCCATGAATTTCTTCGACTACAGCGCGCCCGATCGTTTTGTGTTCCTCCGGTGAGAGAGCGTAGATTTCGCCGTTGCCAGCCAGCGGAACAACCACTTCGCAGTGCTCAGCCAAAAACGCCGCGTTCTGCCGCAGTGCATCGATGTCAACACTGAGGTCGTCATGGAACGGCGTCACGCCGAATCCCACAATTCCACGCAACGCTGATTTCAATTCTTCGCTTTTCATCGCCATCTGGAGCCTCCACGTAACACCAAAAATTTGACGCGCCCGTTTTCCAATAGACCAAAGCCAGCTGGGAATTGACTGATAATTTGTCCTTCCCAAAGAAAAGGCATTCTATTACATTCATGAAGGAAAGGTAAAAAATCACGGGTCTTTTTAAAACTTCATGTCAAAAAAACACCAGGCAACAGTTCAAAAACAATTCACCAGGACAGCGGAAGTGTTTTCAAAATTCGCAGTGCGTGACGCTCCCGAAATTGTAGCCGAGAAGGTCCGGTTTCTGAAGCCTCAGCCAGAGTGCATCGCCCTCGATGTCGCCTGCGGGCCGGGCGCCATGGTTCTGGAGCTGGCACCCAGGATTCGGTTTGCATACGGAATGGATCTGACCGGCGAAATGTTGCGTCAGGCACGTGAGTTCCAAACGGAAAAACAGGTCGGCAATGCGGCCTTTATCTGCGGCGAAGGCGAACGAATTCCTTTCGCTGAAGCCACTTTCGATCTGGTAAGCTGCCAATACGCCTTCCATCATATCCCCAAGCCGGAGCTTGTTCTGCAGGAGATGGTGCGGGTGACAAAGTCCGACGGCCGTGTTCTTTTGGATGACACCCTGGGGCCCGAAAGCGACGAGAAATTTGAACTCCATAACCGGATCGAGACGATTCGCGACCCTTCCCACACATGGTCATTGAGGCTGACCACTTTCCTGAACATGTTTGAAAAGCTCGGGCTGGAAATTGTTTCTCAATCCTTTAAGCGCCATCACCGCTCTTTCAATCAATGGATGCTGCGGGCGGGGCTTGAGCCTCAGGACGCACGTTACAAGGAGGCGCGGAGGCTTCTTGAAGGCTCCTTGCCAGGCGACCGGGCAGGCTTTTCGGCCAAGATCCAGGACGACGACATCGATATCGTCCACAACGAAGGGATTTTCCTGCTGTCCCGTCGCGATGAGGCGTGATCTAGTCGCAAAAGCCACTCACAGATGGTTGCGACTGCCCAGGTCCTCCGTTTTCAGAAACGGCCACTCGCCCCTTGCTCGTGCTCGGTAAAGGTAGGCGGCGGTGCCAAGCACAAAGATCACCAGGGCAAACAGCAGTGCTCCGCTCGCCGAAGTCAACAGGATGTAAAGCCAGCCCAGCAGTGAAATAAGGCCGGGAATCGGATAGAGCCACATCTTAAACGGGCGTGTCATGTCGGGCTTCTTAAAACGCAGGACGAAGAATCCGACGGCCTGAGGCAAGTACTGCAGAAGCACACGCGTGGCCACCAGGCTGACAATCACTTCCGGCAGTCGCAGCAGACTGAAGCCTGCCGCAACCACGCCCAGCGTCACCAGCGATACATGTGGAATGTCGTGTTCCGGGTGCAGCTTGGCAAACACCTTGAAGAAATTCCCGTCCGCCGCGGCGGCATAAGGAATGCGCGAATAACCGAGCAAAACGGAGAAAGCCGAAGCCAACGCAATCCAGAGCATCAGCAGGGTCATCAGGTCACCGGCAAAACGGCCCTGAAGCTTCTGGATGTATTCGGAGGCGATAAAGGTGCTGTGCTGCGCCTCGCGCCAGGGGATCACGCTGAGGATCGAGGTGTTCATCAGGATGTAGATGACCGCGACGATCCCGACGGACGTCAGAATGGCCATCGGAATGTTCCGGCCTGGATCACGAACCTCTTCGGCCATGTAGCAGACGTTGTAGTAACCGAAATAGTCGTAAAGCGCGTAAAGAGTGGCATGGCCAAGGCCGGCCCAGAAAATCACATTCAGATGGAAGGCATGGGGTGGAAAATCAAAAATGCGCGAGGCGCTCAGATGTGGCAGCCCGGAAACGATAACCCAGAAGCACCCGATCAGGACGCCCCCCAGCATCACGACTGAAAGGTTTCCCACTGCGCGTATCCCCCGGTAAAGCAGCACGATGAGGAACAGCGGAATCGTCGACGCAAACAAGCGCACTTCCCACGGCGTCATGCTCGGAAGCAGGTAGTGAAAATAGTTGGCAAATCCGATGCTGCCGCTCGCGACTGACAGAGGCGCCGAAAACATGATTTGCCAGACAACCAGGAAGGAAAGCCAGCGGCCCGCTCCGTGTGGGCCGAAAGCCTCGCGCAGATAGTGGTAACTTCCGCCGGCCCTGGGCATTGCCGCGCCCAGTTCCGCCCACACCAAGCCATCACAAAAAGCCAACCCGGCCCCAATCACCCATCCCAGCATGGCCTGCGGCCCGCCCATTGTCGCCAGAAACAGGGGAATGGTGATGAATGGCCCGATTCCCACCATGTCCGTGATGCACAGCGCCACGCAATGGCGGAACCCGAGGTCGCGCCGCAATCCCGATTCGTGCACAGTTTCAGCCATGGCTTGCCCCGCAACCTTCACCGCCCCGGCCTGTTACGGAGGGTCCTCGATTCTTCTGGCATCTTGGAGGTATGGGATTTTTGTTTGGAACGTTCCAGCTCCCGAAGCGTCTCTTCCATCTCCCGCCTTGGATCTTATGGATCCGGGTGGCAAGTCCGGCAAACGCGCAGGCGGCGCACCTATGTTCGGTGCAGGCTGTGCAGGATCTCGACTCTTGTTTGCTGGGGTGGCTTGCGTCCCTTCGAGCCCGAAAGCACAAAATAGATACACTGGGCTGCTTCGCGAAGATGAGCCAGGCAATACGGGCAGCCACGCTCGATATGCTCCTTCACCTCTGCGGCTCCTTTCGGCTTCAGCAAGCCCAGCAGGAACAGCTCATACATGTCATCTAGATATCGGCAGTCCATGTCCCCAGAACAGCGCGCAGGCGATGTCGCAAAAACCGCAACCCTGCTCGCAACTCATGTTCAACCCGGCCCGGCGGCTGTTCGTGCTGCCGGGCAATTTCTGTTTCCGTGAAACCTTTAAAGATCGCAAGTCCCAACAGCTCGCTTTGAGGTTTGGGCAGGCGGTGGACCAGCTTCTCCAGCAGGCGGCGCCGCTTTTCAACCTCGGCGATTTCATCAGGGCGAGGTAACCAGGCATTGGACTTCAGGAGCGATTGCAGGCGCGAATGCGCCGTGCTGCGGAGTCCGCTCTGGCTCCGCTGCCAATCGACGGCCCTTGCTCTGGCCTCCAGAGTCAGCCAAACCATGACGCTGCCTCCGTCTGCATCGATCCGCTTCGCGTCTCTCCAGAGGCGAACGTAAACCTCCTTGAGAATGTCGTTCGCCGCGTCCGAATCAGAAACGATCCCGGAAATCAGATCGTAAAGAGTCGGGGCCGTCACGTCGTAGAGCTGGCCCATCATCGCCTCATCGTGCCGCGCGATGCCCTTCAAAAGTTGCTCGGCTGTATATTCCTGAGCCATATTTCCAGCCTTTACGGCCTGCAGGGGCCCGGGCGGCTACCCATGCCGAAACCAAATCCATTCAGCCCGATGATTTCCGTTGGCTAGCTTTTAATAGTCCTGGCCACTCCGTCCCACACGGCCACGCTCTTGTTGAAGTAGGAATAGTTCGCCAGATGACACCCGATGGCAGCGTTGTTCCCGAACTCAGGACCCTCCACGGAGGGCTGGCGCGTTCTCACCGACTGGAAGAAGTTCCACAAGTGCTGTCTGTCTTCGTTGTATCCAGGCGGCGCTTGGAACGTGGTTGCCTCAATGGGCTGCACGGTCCCGGGTGCGGGAGTGTGCTCAGCCTCCCATTCCTTTACATACTCGGCATGCATTTTGGGAGGATAGCTGCTGATGTAATAGCAGGGCGCGTCGTCTTTGCCATCCTGCGGCATGACGCTGACGTGGTTGCCCCGAATCTCCACCGTCCCCCGCGTCCCCAAAAAGCGGACGACTTCGTCCGATTCATTATCCAGCGTAACGCGAATCATGCAGCGGAAATTGGGATAGTCGTAGAGCGTCGACATCTGGTCAGGATACTGGCGACCGTCCACATCCCACTGGAACATTCCGCCTAGAGAATAGGCTCGTTCAGCGGGGGCGGTCACGCCCATCACGTAATGGATTCCCGTGATCAGATGGACGTAGAGATCGCCGGGAATGCCTTCACCGTAATCTTCAAAGGCCCGCCAGCGAGCAAATCGAATGGGAGAGAAGGGATGTTTCGGCGCCGACCCCTGCCAGGTTTCCCAGTCCAGATTTTCGGGTGAGAGACCCGGAGGCGGCGGATACACCCACGCTCCGCAGGGGTCGTTTCTGCCCATCGTGTCTTCAATCAGCCGGACCTCGCCGACGGCGCCGCCGTCGATCAGTTCTTTGGCCTTCGCGTAGATAATCGAACTGCGTCGCTGGCTGCCGATCTGCACTATCCTATTGTTTTTCCTGGCGGCATCGATGATCGAAAAGCCTTCCTTCACAAGATGTGTCATGGGCTTTTCGCAATAAATATCCTTCCCGGCGTTGCAGGCGTCCACGATGACGCGCTCGTGCCAGTGGTCAGGGACGGCGGCGACGATGCAATCGATATCTTTGTTCTCCAGCAATTCATGGTATTGCCGCGTGGTTGGAACTGTTTTCCCTGTTTCTCTGCTGATGATGGCGTTTGCCAGCGTGTGCCGGCCGTCGTAAAGATCGCATGCGGCCACGCACTCAACCCCGGGAAGCTTGATGGACGTCGCCAGCAGCCCCGAGCCTTGCATGCCAATGCCCACCATTCCGAAGCGGAGCGTATCGCTGGGCGGCACCGGCCGGGGCGTGGCCGCGATCACCTCGGGTTCCAGCAAGATGGATTTGCCAACCCACGCGGCACCTGCTGCGGTGGATGTTCTGCGCATAAAGTCGCGACGGGAGATCCCCCGTTTACCCATGTTCTCCAACCTCCACTTATCGCAGGATGATAGATTCCAGGTCTGAAACTTCCACCTGTCCGAGCCGGCAGCCTATTATGTGCGAATCTGCCTTGCCTGCTCGTCCCAGACGGCCTCAGCCTTGTTGAAATAGGAATAATTGGCCATGTGGCACGCGATCGCCGTCCAGTTGCCGAACACCGGGCCTTCGTCGCAAGGGTTGCGCGTTCTGACGGCGTTCAGAAAGTTTTCCATGTGTGCCAGGTCCTCATCGTAATGGTCCGGCAGACGGAAAGTCTGAGACTGCTCAACGGCAGTCAGCGAACTCAGCGGAGGCGCGGGATGTTCCAGTTTCCATTTTGCCCAGTATTCATCTCGCAGTTTTTTAGGCCAGCCCTGCACTGAATAGGTTTCCGGACGCGGGCGAGTGTCCTCGGGGATAAAGGTCACAGACTGCTCCCCGTTAAATTCGAGTGTGCCCTTGGTTCCGTAAACTCGTGTGCCTCCTCCCTGTGACTGGTTGTTCAGGTTGCAGCGGACAGAAACCGTCATGCCTGGGAACGTGTAGAGGGTCCAGATCAGGTCCGGCTCATCCCGACCGTCCTTATAATGATAAAGTCCTCCGCCCGAAACCGCTTTCTCTGGAGGACCTTCGAGACCTGCGATGGTGTAAATTCCCGTCAGAATGTGCACAAACAGATCGCCTGGCAAACCTTCGCCGTAATCTGAGTAACCCCGCCACCGGAAAAAGCGCTTGAGGTTAAACGGCACCTTTGGCGCGCTGCCGAGGAAGCGTTGCCAGTCGATTGTCTGCGGGTTAGCGTCCGGCGGAATGGGGTAGACCCAGGCCCCGCTGGGACTGTTGCGGTCGATCCAACCTTCAATCGCGGTCACCTGGCCAAGTGCACCGCTGTCATATATCTCCCTGGCCTTGGCAAAAAGGACGCTGCTTCGCCGCTGGCTGCCCACCTGGATCATGCGGCTGTGCTTCTGCGCCGCATCGATGATGCTGAAGCCCTCCGGGACCTTGTGCGTCATCGGCTTTTCACAATAAACGTCTTTGCCAGCAGCACAAGCATCTTCCACGATCTTTGCATGCCAGTGATCCATGGTGGCCACGATGACAAAGTCAATGTCCTTGCGGTCGAGAATCTCGCGGTAGTCCTTGGTGGTGTCCAGTTTCTTGCCGGCATGTTCCTGGGCCGCAATCAGCCGGCCATCCCACAGATCGGAAACCGCCACCATTTCAACGCCCGGCGCACGCAGCGCGGTTTGCAGGTCTTCACAACCCCGCACTCCGGTGCCGATTGAAGCAAACCGAAGCCTATCCGATGGCGGTACGGGCCGGGGGGATGCCGCCGCCCGCGCCGGTTCGAGAAACGTTACCTTGGCCGCCGAACCAAGGGCAGCGGCTCCTGCTCCTGCCCGCATAAAATCGCGACGCGTCATGGAATCTCTGGCCATTGATGAATACGCCTCCTTTCAAAGACAGAGAAATAGATCGAGATATTCCGAGTAACGGCCAAGTTTGACAGAAACGAGCAGCAAGGGAAAGCCTTTTGTTGATGAAGTTTCCGGGCGAATGGTCCTTCGCTTAAGTACGCGATCGGCCCGCAACCTTCAAAACTTGCTCAATGACGCCAACTTCCTCAGCGGCTCACCCGAAATTCGCATGGTGGACCACTCGTCCATGACCCGCGCTCCCAGCGACTTGTAAAACTCGATCGCCGGACGATTCCAGTTGAGCACTTGCCATTCAAATCGCCCGCAGCCTTCTTCAACGGCGGTTCTCGCCAGGTACGTCAGCAGCGCTTTGCCGATTCCTTTGCCGCGGAACGCCGGCCGCACAAACAGGTCTTCGAGGTACAGGCCGGCCCTTCCCATCCACGTGGAATAGTTATAGAAGAAGAGCACAAAGCCCGCGGCCTCGTCTCCCCATTCGGCAATCACCACACGAAATTTCGGACTCGCCGAGAAACCATCTCTCCGAATATCTTCTTCTGTGGCAACAGCCTGCTCGGGCGATTTTTCATATTCAGCCAGTTCGCGAATAAACTGGACTATCAGTGGAATGTCATTGGCGTTTGCCGGTCGAATGCGAAACACGGAGAAACTCCCGGATGAATATTACACGAATCACCGTTCCATTGGAAAAATCCGAATTACGACAGCACCCCTGGGGTCGCGGCGCGTGCGGCAAAGATATCGAGCAATTGAACCTCAGTCGCACTTGGGTTAACTTGTATCCGCCGAGGGTCTGAATTCATGAACCTATCTCGCCGCATCGATAGTTGACTTCTTCTGCTTAGGAAAGAGCCCATGCATGGCGAATACGATCAGGCGTTGGCACCGCGAATCTTTCTGGCCGTATTTCATGCCGCGGCGGTGGTGATGACGGGCTGGCTGTTGCTCGGCGGAGGGCTGGAGGTGTTGCGGGCACATTGGGGATCTGATTGGGTCCTGGCATCGCCAGGCCGCAGGGGGCTGCTCTTCGCCGCATCCTTCATTTATTTCCTGCGTGTGCTAGTCACCGGATTCCATCTGCTGAAGCGCAAGATAGGCTGGGGCGAAGCCGTACTGATTTCCGTCTGGGTGGCCATCATCGACCTGCTGTTTGCCATGCTCGGCGGGATCAACCCCCAAGCCATCAGTCTCCCAACCTGGCTGGGCATGATTCTTTACGCCAGCGGGTCGTTTCTAAACACCGGCTCGGAACTTCAGAGAAAAAAGTGGAAGGAGCGTCCCGAAAATCACGGCCACCTGTTCACAGGTGGCCTTTTTCACTATGCCATCCACATCAACTATCTGGGTGACGAGGTTCTGTTTACAGGCTTCGCGCTGATCACCGGTAGTGCGTGGGCGTTATTGGTGCCACTGCTCATGCTTGGAGGTTTCCTGTTCTTCAGCATTCCCGATCTCGACCGGCACCTCCACGCACATTACGGCGTCGAGTTCAAAGACTATGAGGGTCGCACCCGCAGGTTCGTCCCTTTCCTGTATTGAACCCCAAATGGCCCTTGGCGTGATTCCGCTGGCTTTGCAGCACGGTCGGTGACGCCTCAACCAGGCAAGGAAGGGCGCTCAGCCCAGCTACTCAACCAGCGCTTCGTATACCTTGCCCACAAGTTCCTCGGAGGGAACAAGCGTTTTATCTCCCTCGTCCTTCCACTTGGACGGACAAGCTTCCGAAGGTTTCCGCGCCAGATGAAGATTGGCTTTGAATTTCCGCATCAATTCATCGACGTTGCGTCCCAGGTTGTAGAAGTCAACTTCAGCGTTCATCAGGACGCCTTCCGGGTTGATGATGAAGGTTCCGCGCAGGGCGAGGCCGGTGCTCTCATCATAAACATCGAACAGGCGCGACACACTGCCGGTGGGATCAGCGGCCATCGGATAGCGGACTTGCGCCAGCTCTTTTTCGCTCTTACGCCACGCCAGGTGCACGAACTGGGTATCCGTGCTGACGGTAACGATGTCACATCCCATCTTCACGAAACGCTCGTACTGCTCTGCCAGAGCAGCGAATTCTGTTGCTCAAACGAATGTGAAATCGGCGGGATAGAAAAAAACGATGGTCCAGCGCTTCTGTTTGATCTGGTCGGCAAACCTGAAGTTGCCGAACTTGCCGGCAGATGGATCGTACGTGGCAAGTTCGAATTCGGGAACTTTCTGTCCGAGCTTTACTGTTTCTGACATTCAGCGAGATCTCCCTTGAGCATAAGTATAGGTATGCGTACATAAAGCCGTAAGCCGTGGTCTGGCAACCCTTCATCGTAATTCATAAAATGGAAAAAACTCAAGAGACCGGCCGGCCCACCACTTCAGTGGGAGTCCCATATCCCCTTCCCCTACATCGACGGGTGGGTCCATAACGGTATCATTGCACGCCTCACCAGTTGACACATGTCCATATCTGGTATTTAATGTCCACCTCATAATCTGGAGGGGGGCATCATGCTGACACGACGGAATTTTCTAGGATTGCTGGGGGGGATTGCAGCTGGGGCGGCAGTCGGAGGTCGCGATGCGTGGGCCGAGGGGCGTCTCGCCTGGCCAGGACCCATCGGGCTTGAAATCTACACGGTCCGCGACAAGTTCGCCAGGGCTCCGGCAGAAACTCTGAAAAGAGTTGCCGCTATCGGCTACCGCGAAGTCGAGATCTCGCCCGGACTCAAACCGGCCGCTTTGAAGCAGGACCTTCGCGCTGCTGGCCTCGCCGCGCCCAGCGGCTACTTCCAACTGGCCAAGACCATTGAGGAATGGAAGCGCTCCGTCGATCTAGCCCATGCCTACGGTTTACAGTACATTGTGGTCGGGGACAACCCCAAGCTCACTGCCGCGCAATGGAGACGCCGGGCCGCGTTCTTCAACCGCTGCGGCGAGGTCGCAAAACAAGCGGGAATTCAGTTCTGTTACCACGCGCACTTCCATGAATTCGCCAAGGTAGACGGTACTACCGGCTATGACATCATGCTCAAGGACTGCAGCCCTAATTTATTGAAAATGGAGATGGATATCTTCTGGGTCGTCTATGCCGGGGCCGACCCACTCCACTACTGGCGGCTTTATCCGGGCCGCTTTCCGCTGCTCCATATCAAGGATTTGCGCAAGGGCGTCACGATTCATCACCAGGAGTCACCCCCTCCCGGCGGGCCGAATCCCTTTGCCCCTGTAGGCCAAGGCATCATCGATTGGCGCCGCATCTTCGCCCATGTCCATGAGGCGGGGGCCAAACACATCTATGTCGAGCAGGACCATTGCAACCTGCCTGAATATCAGGCCATTAAGATCAGCTACGACTATCTCCGGCATCTCCGCCTGAGCTGATGACGGCTCGACGGGCAGTGTGACACCACTTTCTGCCTTGAAAGCGTGGTTTCTACGGTCTGAGTCGAGACGCAAGTGTTTATTGATTAATTTCTTTGGTATCTGATAACCCTCTCAGATTCAATAGTTATGAGCTGGGAAGCGAGGCCCTCTTGACATCGAAAATGTCTCAAAGGCCTGCGCTTGGTCAGCTTGCAAACTCATTCGATTCTAAAGATGGAGGGAAAGATTAGTTTGTCCCCGGGACAAGCGCCTTAGTGTTGACCTGGCTGATGAGGGAGCCGTGAGGGTAGGAGAGTACCTGGATGCGGACGGGCGTCAATCCGGCGTGCAGAAAGCCCAAGTCCTTTGCAGCACCCATACTGACGTCAAGCACGCGGTCGCGGGGTACTGGCCCGCGATCAGTCACTTTCAAAACCAGGGATCGTGCGTTCAGTAGGTTGGTAACCCTGATTTTGGTCCCCAGCGGCAATTGCCGATGGGCACAAGTCATTCCCTCCATGTTGAAAGGCTGCCCGCTGGCTGTTGGCAGGCCCTGAAATTCCGGACCGTACCAGCTTGCTACGCCATATTGGGTGCTTGCAGCTACATACGAGGACGACCGTAAAAGCTCTAGCTCAGGGGGTCTAGCTTCAGATCGCGCCGTGAGTGCCACGAGGGCGGCCACTGCGCAACCCATAACCAGATTTCTCAAATCAACCTCCGTTTCTTTTCCCGCCGATCAGGTAGCCGCCTGACCCCATCCATTCTTTCTGTTCGCGGGGGATAATTTCAGCGTAAGGAGCCTTCGAATGCAGTGTCAAGGCGAATTGACTTCCTTGCCTACCGAATGGTCGGTCGTGCCCCTCCCTCGTGGTATCCCACTTTCTACGATTGGGTCATCGCCCAAGGAGCCGGATGGATGATGTCAAGAAAGCCCGTGGAGTCTCGACACTGTCTTCTCTCTACCGGATTCCCGGCTTGTCGGAGAACCGGACCACGGAACTCACACAATCACCACAATGACTTGTGGTTTATGGCAGAACATAACGCAAGTCGCTGTAGATCATATGGGTGTGGGCGCTCCTCGGAGTTCCCGCAGCCACCCACCAGGGCCGCCGAGTCACATAAGAATACTGGTTAATCCATTCCAAGGCGCCGTACCGGGGCGCTTTCCAGAGCGTTTCGGTGACGCCAATCGTTCCTTCCTGGATGGCACGGTTGGCTTCCGTCGATGAGCCTGGGTACCCGTATCCGATGTAGGTCCCTGTCGCCGGGTCAAAGGAATAGTTCCGTTGGAAATAGACCCCTCCGTAATACCCAAATAACAGGGTCCGGGGTCTGACTCGATACTCCAACCCGGTGAGGCCTGAACCGGAGTGGACCAGCGAGGGGCTGCCATCGGGACGAACCACAAAGTCGGGACCGAGACCGAAGATGTAACGGCCGCCACCATCGCTGTAAAAGCTGTTCAGAATGAAGCGAAGGTTCGTGGTCAGGCCCAGGTTCATGTTGAAAGAGCCGCCCTCGCCCGTAACGGATGAAGTCGTGTTAGTTGCCGGGTTGAGCAGCCGGAAATTCCGCAATACTCCCGCAATTTCAATGTGAAGGTGATGGCCGCCGATGGTGGGGTCATAGGCGATCTTGCCGATCAGGTCCGGCCGCGCGTTCGGAGTGGACAAGTTTCCTCCGTTATCCACCTGGGCCCCATAACCCGGAGGAAGTGTGACCCCGCTGCCCACGTATTGCTCGGGGTTTTCCAGCTCAATGCCAGCCGCCAACTCATTATTCGGATGATAGACAAAACGGATTTGCGGCGCCCGGGTCCAGACCATTCCAACCTGGTAGTTTGTGTCCATATCGTCCGTAAAGAAGATGTCGGAAGGGTCGGGAGAGATTCCGCGGCGGTTCGGAGTCAGCATGCTCCAAGACTGCCCACCGAGGAGTTCGAATTTCCCCCGTCGCAGGTCCACCCAGTAAAGGCGCATTCGCAGGCTGTCGCTGTTGCTCGTCACATTGGCGCTTCCAGGCTGGACCCCCAGGAAATCACTCTCCAGATAGCCGGTCACGTTTGTCTTGCCGACCCTGGAAGTCATCTTGAATTTCAAGCGTGAGTTCTGGGCGCTGAAGCGGGATTCCGAAAGGCGTCCGGCCGTGGTGTTCGAGTAAGGAATCGCTCCGAACTGGGTTCCAATGCCGCTGCCCACGTTCGTTGACCGATACATAGCCGTAAGATCGGCAAATCCCCCCAGTGTGAGGCTGGCATCGCCGATCTGGATGGAGAGTGGTGCCGGGCGTTTCCGTCCGGCCTTGAGGGTCTGCAGCAACTCTTCGCTTGTTTTGGCGCTTGCGCTGCTTTGCAGCGACGGGACCATTGCTGCCTCAGGAGCAGGACCCTTCCCGGCGACTCCAGCACGTGCCGACAGCGCGTGCCCTCGTTCAGGTTTTCGAACCGCTGGCGCCGTGCTTGCCATTTCGCCCGAAGCCGGCTCTCGGGTTGGTTCAGGGCTCAAAACAGCGTGGACTTTCGTTGCCTTCAACACTTGTTGCAGAACTGCTCGTTGCTGCGCCAATGCCATGCGCAATTGCTCGATCTCTTTCTGTTGCCGCGCAAGCTGGCTTTTCAGGTTTGAGACGGAAGTGGGTTGTGTAGTGGCCAAAGCCGGGCTGACGCCATTCTGGCAGAATGCCGGGACTGCGCTGGCCAAGAATAGTCCCGCGATAGTAACAAGGAACCATGCGAACTTGGACATAAGAGCCTCCTCAAATGAAATGGGAAATCAAAATCCAATCCCCGGGATTTTGGCAGGTGAGCGGTCGCGGTTCTCGCGATGGGGCGTCCGGCCATCTGCCAGCGTCCCTGCCTTATTGGAACAAAGACGTACCGGCTGTCTCGTTTTCCTGATGAACGATTCAGTTTTGTATTGAGCGAAATCGGCCCGCGATTTTGGGATTCACGCTCAGGTGAACCCTGCAAGGAATGAAGTGATTTGGAAGCGAGTTATCCGCACGAACTGATGCCCCTAATGAGGCCCAAGTGTAGAACAGCGATCATTCAGACGTCAAGTTCTGCCGGAGACGACGGCGGCAGCGGTGGTACGGCCTCAGCAGGTGTTGAGTTGATTGCGGGGAATTTAAAGCTCAGCTTTCGCGGCGGCGTCGATTTCCCGAACAATGCGCGAAAGCTCGTCGGCAGCCCAACCGGCGTGCATTTTCTCGAGCGTTGCCGCCAATGTGCGATAGTACCAGAGAGTCCCATCCTTGCCGCCCTTGAACCGCTGCCAGAGGCTGTCTCCGAGCGCTCGATAGTCGCGGAGAATGGCGCGCGCGTTGTGGATCTTGTCCGCCAGTACGATGGGCAGGACGTCCGGCGGGGCGGACTGCAGGTGCCCGATGTAGACTTCCTTGCGCTTTCGCCAGGGTGGCTTGGGAACGGTGTCGGCATCCGTGCAGCCTTCCACAAGGCGCGCCACACGCTCCCCAAAGCGTCTGCGGATTTCCTCGAGTGTCGTCTGACCGCCTTGGTCTTCCACCGCATCGTGCAGAAGCGCGGCGATGGCCTGATCTTCGTCTCCACCCTGCTCCAGTACAATGGCACACACGGCCATCAAGTGGGCTACGTAAGGGATGTCGCCGCCTTTTCGTTTCTGCGTCGAATGCAGAGCAGCAGCGTAGCAGAATGCATCTTCAAATCGTTTGCCCAGTCCGGATCTGTCTGAGTGCATGGGTCCTATCGTGCATCTCTGCCATCCCAAAAGCAAGCATTCAAGGAAGAAGGACTGGCTTTCGCCGCTGGGGAATGACGGCTTTCCCGGCGAATCTCCGCAGGCTATCATCCAGCGTCGACGAACCACAAGGAAGCTCACAACTTCCCTTTACCTCGATTGTTATGCCTCATCATGCACTTGCCAAGGTGGTTGAGATGGGTTATAAAAGCAACCGGCCCACGCGTTGGTCAGGTGCGACTCCGGGATCCTGGCCGCCTGCCAGCAGGAGTTCCAGAGTGTGAAGGTCGGCTTTGGTTTGGTGCAAGGCTTCACAGCAACCTGCGGAACATTGGCGGGAGATGACGAGGATGAGTTCCGACGAGACTGAAGTTCCAGCCGGCATGCCACTCAACCCCAACGATGAGCAGGCGCTCTCGGCCAAGGCGGACAAGCTCGAGCAGATCTACGTCTCCGCTCTGGAGCAGTTTCCGTCCTCGGCCCCCCTGCTCGGCGCCTACGCCACCTTCCTGGCCGAGACCCGCAAGGATTACAACCGGGCGGAAAAATTCTATCGCCGCGCCCTCAAGGCCGACCCCAAGCATGCGGTCAGCCTGGGTAATTATGCGGTCTTCCTCAGCAGGATCCGCAAGGACTATGACTGGGCGGAGGAGTTCTACCAGCGTGCCGTCAAGGCCAACCCCAAACTTGCCAACAACCTGGGCAACTACGCGGTTTTCCTCGACGACATTCGCAAGGATTATGACCGGGCGGAGGAATTCTACCGGCGTGCTGTCAACTGCAACCCCAGGCATCCCACCAGCCTAGGCAAGTACGCGGTTTTCCTTGAGGATATTCGGAAGAATTACGACGGGGCAGAAGCACTCTACCGGCGCGCCATACGGGCGGCTCCCGGGCATGCCACAAACCTGGGCAATTACGCAAGGTTCCTGAAGAACGTCCGCAAGCGCTACGGCCGGGCTGAGGAATACTATCGCCGCGCCCTCGACGCCGATCCCTCCCACGCTGCCAATCTGGGAAATTACGCAAGCTTCCTGGCCAACATTCGCAAGAATTACGACCGGGCGGAAGAATTCTATCGCCGCGCCATCGAGGCCGATCCTGAGAGCGCCGCCAACTTGGGAAACTATGCCGTCTTTCTGCAAAGTTTTCGCAAGGATTATGATCGAGCAGAAGAATTCTACCGGCGCGCTATCGAAGCCAACCCGAGGCATGCGATCAGCCTTAGGAATTACTCGGTCTTCCTGAGAAATATCCGGGGGGATCCCGAACGGGCAAAGGGATATTACCTCCGCGCAACAGGCGCCGCCCCACCTAACGACGGGTATCGCAGCAATCAGACCGGCTCTGCCCCCGCCGCAGGCGACTGATCGGCTTTATCGGCCTGCCAGGGAAGTTCGGCATTGGGCACGTACTGCACTGCTAACGATGATGGCCAGAGTACACGTCAAAGCGCGTGCGCCGCTATGGCGGGAGCAGGCCGTAAATCAGCAGTTGTTGTTGAGCCCCCACGACGACCTCACCGTTAACAGCCACCGGCGCCTGGAACACCACGGCTCCAAAGGCTGGCGATTGATTCTGGATGCTGTCGTAGAGTTGCGTCAGGTCATTAGCATTGTACGCCACCAGAACTCCGCCGACCCCGGCGACGACTTGAATAGTCCACAGGATACCGTTCTGGGCCCCGTTAGAGGAGATGGCAAGTCCGGAGGAGCCGGCATTGGATAGCTGATTCTGCGGCGTGGTGTCGATCTGGCCGTTGTTAAGCCCAAACATTGTGAGATCACCGTTCTGGTCCGCAAAATAGATATGCCCGTTCCAATAGGCGGGCGAGGTCATCACCATGCCTGTAGCGTTGGGAATGGACTGGACGATCTGGCTGTCGCTGCCGGACTGATAACCCCCCAGGCTATCCCGGTTACACAAATAAATCTCACCCGGTTTCCCGTCTGCAACCAGGAGATGAGAGTAGGTTCCGGACTGATCCGGTAGCAGTAAAGGCGCACTCGAACCAAGGTCCAGATCATTGGCGTCGAGTATTGCCTGGTTGTAAGGAGTGAAATAACTCTCCACCTGGTTCAGGTCGGGAGAAAGCTTGAGGATCGAGTCGCCGTAATCGGGACCTCCCGTGTTCGCGTCAAAGGTTCCGTTACCGGTGGTGACGTAGATGTTTCCGCTTGCGTCGGCCGCAATCCCTCCAGCCCCCTGCCAGATGCCACCTTGAGCACCATTGGGGGTGTCATTGTAAACATAAGGCTTCTCTTGGAGATTGGTTGCATTATATGCGAACAGCCAGCCGTGGTAAGGACCAACGTCCCCGTAAGACGCAAATCCAACGTAAATGTTGCCATTCGCAAGCAGCAATCCTGGACGCTGCAACTCGTACAGGGCCTGGAAGGCTACGGATGAGCCGTCGGTGCCCTCGCCTGTGCCCGGAACCGATCCTTGAACCGTGACGGGGCCTCCAAATTTTTCATCTCCGGTCGTGATGTCCAGCGCGTGGAGCTTTTGATATAAGGTTCCGTTGATTTCGCTTAGGGCGTCCACATACAACGTTCCTGTCGTGGGATCGATCACCGGGGTTCCGATGACCCCGATCGTGGGAAACTCCTCGCACATATCGGCTGGTAAATCCGTGCAAGGCACCGTCGTTTCCCCTGCTGAAGTGTCCAAGAGGTCCGTCTGCCAGATGGGTCCATTGCTCTTGCCGTTGGCATCAAAGGCATAGACCATATCCTCGTTCGTCGCGACGTAAACGACATTGCGGTAACCCAGGTTGGGAATGTTCACATTCGCAACATAGAGGGGCTGTGCAAAGATGAGCCCATTCACCGGGTAGCTCGCGATCTTGCCAAACTGCTGAGCATTCACATTCTGAGGGTTGAGAACAATCTCATCTGAATCGAGTCCGGTGCGCGCATTGTCGTACTGCCGCGTGTAGACGCCGGGGACATCCATCACTGCGATCTCGGCAGTGGCCGTCTTGCCTAAATCCGCCTGGCTGGTGACGGTGATGGCATGCATTCCGCCGGCGGAGGGCGGAGTGTAGACGCCGGTGCTGGAAATCGTGCCGACAGTCGAGTTGCCGCCGTCCACACCATCCACCGCCCAGGTGACGGCGGTGTTTGTAGTACCCTGGACAGCTGCAGTGAAGGTCTGGGTCTGGTGAGTCACCACCACGCTTGCGAAGGTTGGAGAGACGGAGATTGTGACGGGTGAAGTGACGCTGATCGTCGCTGAGCCCTCGACCGAGCCTATTGCAGCCGTAATGCTTGTGCTACCCGAGCCCACCATCGTGGCCATTCCCTGGGTCCCGGAACTGTTGCTGACCGTGGCCACAGAGGTGTCCGTCGAACTCCAGGTTGACGCCAGCGTTACGTCTTTGCTTGAGCCGTCGGTGTAATGGCCCGTCGCCGTGAATTGCTGGGTCGCCCCAACCTGGTAGGAGCCGCTTGCTGGGGTCACATCGATCGACGTCAAGGGATTGGTCACGGTGATTGAAACAGTCCCTTGCGCGAGGACCGAGGACGCCACAATATCGGCGGTTCCCGCACCCACCATTTTCACCAAACCCTTGCTTCCGGCGCTGTTGCTGACCGTGGCCACAGAGGTGTCCGACGAACTCCAGGACGCCGATTGCGTGAGGTCCTTGCTAGACCCATCGCTGTAGTGGGCGGTTGCCGTGAATTGTTGAGTCGCCGAGACTTGGTAAGACGCGCCCGCGGGCGTCACGCTAATCGAGGTGAGCGTAGGTTGCTGCGGCGCTGGCGGAGCGCTTCCACCGCAGCCAATCAGCCCTGAAGCTGTCAAGATGAGAGCGAAGTGCCTCCATCGCATCACACCGTGCCTCATTCTATGTGCTCCCTCCCCTTGGGTAGGACGTGAGTGTACTCAAAGAAAGTCCCTATTTCAAGGTTCTGCCTCTAGCGTGATAAAGCTCACACCCAGTTGACGCTCTGTGGGTTTTCGCTTACATTACAGTTTCAAAACCAGCCGGCGGGCTCGGCCAATCCCAGGTTTGAGTCGACCGTGGAACGGTCACGACCGGGTTGGTAGCCAGCGGTTCGTGATGCGCGGCAACCGGTCGAGGGTGGACTCCCGTACCCGGATCAGTCAGGCAGCGTCGGCTTTTTCTCATGCGAGGGTTCGTGCGCCTCTCATCCTTCCGGAAACTGCTCCCACTGATTGCCCTGACGTTTGCCATTCCTGCGCTGGCTCTGACTCCCGTAGCGGCCCGGCATGGGATGGTTGTGACCAACAGCCGGTACGCCACCAAGGCCGGTGTCGAGATGCTGAAGGCCGGTGGCAACGCCGTGGATGCGGCTGTAGCCGTTGGCTTTGCGCTCGAGGTCACCTATCCCTTTGCCGGAAACATCGGCGGCGGCGGGTTCATGATGATCCACATGGTGGACGGTCGGTCCATAATGATCGACTATCGCGAGGAAGCGCCAGGCCACGCCACCCGCAACATGTATCTCGACAAGCAGGGCAACGTGATTCCCGGAGCCTCCACTGTCGGCGCGCTCTCCGTGGGCGTCCCGGGAACGGTCGCCGGCCTCGCACTGGCCGAGCAGAAATACGGCAAGCTTGGACTGGCCCGCGTGATGAAACCCGCCATCCGCCTGGCGCAGCGCGGCTTTCCGGTCAGCTATTGGCTGGCCCGGTCGCTTCAACAGCATCGCGAGTTGCTTTCAAAGTTTGCCGCCAGCCACCGCATTTATCTGCGCAACGGCAATCTTTACCAGCCGGGAGAAATTTTCCGCCAGCCGGAACTTGCCCGAACGCTTCGCCTGATCGCGCGCCACGGCCTTGCGGCGTTTTATGACGGCCCCATCGCCAATGAGATCGTCACCACCATGAAGAAGCACGGCGGCATTATCACTCGAAAAGACCTTGCCGATTATCACGCCATCGTGCGCAAGCCCCTGATTGGGCACTTCCGCGGCGACGAAATCCTGGCCCCGCCTCCACCCAGTTCGGGCGGCGTAGCCCTGATCGAAATGCTCAACATCCTGGATCCGCTCAATCTCGGCCCGCCGGATTGCTATCATTCCATCCACCTGATTGCCGAGGCGATGCGCAGAGCCTACGCCGACCGCGCCGCATACCTGGGCGATACGGATTTCGTCTCCGTGCCCGTCAAGGGCCTCACCAGCCTCAAATACGCCGCGAAGCTCCGGAAGGAGATTTTGGAATCGAAGCCCGACGCACCGATTCAGGCGGGTAATCCCGTTCCTTTTGAAGGACCGAACACCACTCACTTTTCTGTGGTCGATGCCGCAGGCGACGCGGTCTCGAACACCTACACGCTGAACAACGGTTATGGCAGCGGGGTCACGGTCGGTCGCGCCGGATTTCTGCTGAACGATGAGATGGACGATTTCACCTCCAAGCCGGGTACGCCCAACATGTACGGTCTCATCCAGAGCGAGGCCAATGCCATCGCGCCTCGCAAGCGCCCGCTCTCATCCATGACGCCGGTGATCGTTCTGCAAAACAACAAAGTGCGCCTTGTGCTGGGTTCGCCGGGCGGCGGCACCATCATCAACGTGGTGCTTCAGGTGCTGCTGAACGTAGTGGTTTACCACATGGACGTGCTGCAGGCGGTCATTGCGCCGCGCTTTCATGACCAGTGGATGCCAGACCAACTGACCGTCGAAAAGTGGGGATTTTCTGCCGATACCCTTGATAAGCTGAAGAAGGCAGGATACAAGATCCACGTCGTCAACAGCATCGGCCAATGCGAAGCGATTGCGGTTGATCCGGAAACGGGCTGGCGCTTTGGCGCGGCCGATCCGCGCGGCACGGGAAAGGCGGCTGGTTACTGATGAACTTCGCGCTCTCGACTCACCTTTTTGTGAACGACCGGTTGTCCTCGCACATCCTGGACGGAATTCTCGGCGCGGGTTTCCGCCAGATTGAAATCTTCGCTGCGCTCCAGCACCTGGACTATTACGATCCCCATCATGTTCGCGACGTTGCCGACTGGTTCCGCGACCACGAGATGCAACTCTTTTCAGTCCACGCGCCGCTCTATACCGACGACGAATGGGGGCGGCATGGCGGCATGCCTGTCTCCATCGCTTATCTCGAGCGCCGCAAACGTATCGAAAGCATGGAAGAGATCAAGCGCACCATCGAGGTGGCCGAGCAGTTGCCCTTCCGCTACCTGATTATGCACCTGGGACTGCCGGAGGAGGCCTTCAGCATCGAGAAGTTTGACGCAGCCTTCACCTCGCTCGAACATCTGAACATCTACGCCAAAGAGCGAGGCGTCAGAATTGTGCTCGAAAACATTCCCAATGAACTCACCACCCCCGAGCGCCTCCTCCGCTTTTTGGATTACACCCACATGGGTCTGAAAGTCTGTTTCGACATTGGCCACGCCCACATGACCTGCGGCGTGGAACCCGCCTTCGAGGTCTTGAAGGACCATATTGTCTCCACGCATCTGCATGACAACCGGCAGGAGAAAGACGAGCACCTGGTGCCGTTCGAGGGAGGAATCGACTGGGATCAGGCGGTACGGCGCTTGCGTGGTCTCGACAGCGAGGTTCCCATGTTGTTTGAGCTGCGAAACTTCGGCCCCGCCGCATCCTGCTTTGAAAAGCTGCACGCCACTATGAAAAGGATGGAGGAGATCCGATAAGCATGGAAACGCCCGCACCGCCCGTCGTCGAAATCCGCAACATGAGCCAATATGTGGACCAGGAGGTCACCGTCGAGGGCTGGCTCTACAACTTGCGCGAAAGCGGCAAAATCCTTTTCCCCATTTTCCGCGACGGCACCGGCCTGATGCAGGGCGTGGTGGTCAAAAGCGCCGTGCCGCCCGAAGTTTTTGAAAAGGCCCGCGAACTAACCCAGGAATCATCCCTGCGCGTCACCGGCAAAGTCCGAGCCGAGCGCCGTGCCCCCGGAGGTTATGAGCTGGGAGTCACCGGGCTTGAAATCATCCAGCTTGTTCCTGCCGATCAGCCTTATCCCATCACGCCCAAGGAGCACGGTGTCGAGTTCCTGATGGACCATCGCCATCTTTGGCTGCGCTCCACTCATCAGCGAGCTGTCCTCGGAGTGCGGCATCAGATCATTCGCGCCTGTCGCGACTTCTTTGACGACCGCGGATTCGTGCTGGTCGATACGCCCATCCTCACTCCCAGCGCCTGCGAGGGAACCACCACGCTCTTCGAGGTGGAATACTTTGACCAGAAAGCCTACCTGACGCAGTCCGGCCAGCTCTACAACGAAGCCGCCGCCATGTCCGTGGGCAAGACTTATTGCTTCGGCCCAACCTTCCGCGCGGAGAAATCCAAAACGCGCCGCCACCTGATGGAATTCTGGATGATCGAACCGGAAGTCGCCTTCGCACATCTCGATGACGTGATGCTTCTGGCCGAGCAACTGGTGGCAAGCGTTGTCGCGCGCGTCCTGGAAAAATGCCGGCCGGAACTCGAAACGCTCGGCCGCGACGTTTCGAAGCTCGAACGCTGCACCCCGCCTTTTCCACGAATCTCCTACGATGCGGCGCTAAAAATCCTGAAAGAAAAAGGGAGCGACATCCGGTGGGGCGGCGATTTCGGCGGTACGGATGAAACTTTATTGGCCGAAAGCTTTGACAGGCCGGTAATGGTCCACCGCTACCCCAGCCAGGTGAAGGCGTTTTACATGAAGCCCGATCCGGACCGCCCCGAGGTTGCGCTGTGCGTCGATATGCTGGCGCCGGAAGGTTACGGCGAAATCATCGGTGGCAGCGAGCGTCTGGCGGATTACGACCTTCTCGTCAAGCGCATGGAAGAATCGAAGCTTCCGCGCGAAGCGTTCGAGTGGTATCTCGACCTGCGCCGCTACGGCTCCGTTCCTCACGGCGGCTTCGGCATGGGCATCGAGCGCGTGGTGGCCTGGCTCTGCGGCCTCGATCACGTCCGCGAAACCATCCCCTTCCCCCGCATGCTCTACCGCCTGACACCGTAAGATTGGTTTGCGCAACTCCCGATCGACGGGGGCGATTTCGCGAAGGGAAAATGTGACGTAGGGGCGCATGGCATGAGCCCATTTTGGGGCGAACGCCGTTTGCCCCTACACGCCCCTGAGCGACTAGCCAGGAAACCGGACTTGTGCCCAGGACCTTTGGTTTAGCGAAAGCGCACGAGTTTACTCGTGTCGTCCGGAGCGTGCAAAATCGACCGGCCAAATCCGCTGGAGGATTTCGGTTTTCTCTGTGCTCTCTGTGACCAGAAAAGACTCAACACAGAGGCCAAAGAGAGGCTCCGTGCACTCTGTGTGAAACCCTGTGAACCACTGAGTTGGTAACGCGTACAGCACTCTGCTCTGATGCGATTCTTTTCTAAGGCCCCATGCCGTCAACCTGCAAATCTTTGATAATCATCTGGAGCGACGAAATCCCCTGGTAAGTATTTTCGCCGAGCGTGAATGCCAGACCGACGGTGTCACCTGAGCCGAGCAGCCGGGCCTGCTCGCCCTTGCGCCAGCCGATGGCGTCAAAATCTTTTGAGCCACTGCCCACTTTCAACTTGAGATGTTTTTCGCCCACCACCCATGGCGGACAGAGCAGCCGCAGCCCGCGCGCCACAAGCACCGGAGTCGGATTGCCCATTCCGAACGGCTCCATGCGCTTCAGTTGCTCATAGACGGGCCAATCGATTTGCTCGAGATCGACTTCCGCATCCACGCGCAGCAGCGGCACCAGGTCCTGCGGCGTAAGCATCCTTCGCGCGTAAGCCTCAAAGCGTTCGGTCAGTTCTCCGATCCGGCTGGACGGCAGAGCGAACCCTGCCGCGGCCGCGTGGCCGCCGAAGCGCTCAAAAACGTCTTCGCAATCGGTCAGCGCGTTGAGCAGGTGGAAGTTTGCGATGGACCGCCCCGAACCCTGCCCGGTGCCATCCTCGACGCCAATCACCAGCGTGGGCCTGTAATGCCGCTCCACCACGCGCTGCGCCACAATCCCGATTACGCCGCGGTGCCAGCCCTCGCCCGCAAACACCAGGCTGTAGCGTTCGGTGGTTTCCGGCCGCCGCTTCACCATCTCTTCAATGTCTTTCAGAATGGATTCTTCCGCGCGCTGGCGCTCGCTGTTCAGTTCGTCCAGGTGGCGGGCAATCTGCCGGGCCTTCGCGTCGTCACGCGTGGTGAGCAGTTCGATCACCGCCCGGGCGTCTTCCATGCGTCCGGCAGCGTTCATGCGCGGCGCAATCCGGAAAGCGATGTCGCCGGCCGTGGGCACGCGGCCGTTCAGCCCCGCAACGTCCATCAGAGCGCTCAAGCCCGGCTGCGCCGGCCGCCGCAATGCCGCGAGGCCATAGCTCGCAATCACACGATTTTCGCCAGTAAGTGGAACTACGTCGGCAACGGTGCCGATGGACACAATCTTCAAGAAAGACTGCAACAGAGCGTCTGTCATCCGGTCGCCCAGCAGGCCCTGCACCAGCTTGAACGCCACGCCCACGCCCGACAAATTCTTGTCCGGATAGGCGCAATCGGGCCGGTGCGGATTCAGCAGAGCATGCGCCGGGGGCAGAGACTCTTTCGGCAGGTGGTGATCGGTGATGATGCAGTCGATGCCCAGTTCCTGTGCGCGCGCCACCACTTCATGCTCGCGGATGCCCGTGTCGACGCTCAGCAGCACGGTGACACCCTCGGCCGCTGCCCGCTCCACCACCGGCACTCGCATGCCGTAGCCATCCTTCAGCCGGTCGGGAATGTGCACGTCCACGCGCGCGCCCAGCCGTTCCAGGCCCGCCAGCAACACTACCACCGCCGTCGTCCCGTCCACGTCATAGTCGCCGTAAATCAGGATCTTTTCTTTGCCTTCGATGGCCCGTTTCAGCCGCTCTACCGCGCGGTCCATGCCGGCCATCAGAAAAGGATTGTTAAGCTGTGAGAGGCGGGGATTCAGAAAGTTGTGCGCCGCTTCCGGATCATTGATTCCGCGCAGCACCAGCAGCCGCCCAAGCAATGGAGAAATCTCCAGCTCCAGCGCCAGCAGCGCTGCCTTTTCGTTGTCCGCAGTTTCCTCGACCCATCGCATCGTGTCACATGTTGACAGTTTGGATCGGCACTTGCAACGCCGAAATTCTGAACCGCGGGCCTTAATGGCCTGCGGTCTTTGTGGCGATCTATGACCATCGAGTGTAAGCTGCCATAGCGGTGCCCACCACTGGACTTGTTTTGGAGCGGCGCTCTGTGAACGCCGGCTTTGGGGGTGCGGATTCATCTGTTCCGCAGGACGGCCAATATTCGCCCACCCCACCGCCACAACCCATAACTCACAACCAAGAACTCGCGCTTCCATCATTCATAATCTCCTCCGCTTGCATTTGCCGTGCGCGGGGTGTATACAGGCTTCAGGTTCGTCTGGCGAGTGCCTGCCACTGCGCGTCCCGACACCACGGGGCATGCGTTACCCACGGCCACCAGGAGACACACGATGAGGAGTCCGGCTCATACGTTTTTATTGTTGATCGTCACGATCACCGGCGTTTTAACAAATCTCCTTGCGCAAGGGGCCGTTCCGGCTAATCTACGGACACCGCTGGGCCAGGCCGCAGCACCAGCTTCAAAGCGGGCGGTTCCGGGCGTCGGCTATATCGATCGGCAGGGGAAAGTCGTCATCCCGGCAAAGTTTCAGGATGCCGAAAGCTTTTCGGAAGGCCTGGCAGCAGCCAAGTCGGGCGGGCTGTGGGGTTACATCGACAAGACGGGTAACTGGGTGACCAAGCCGCGATTCCTCCAGGCAAAATCGTTCTCGGAGGGCCTCGCGGCGGTCAACATCCATGGCGCGTGGGGATTTGTGGACAAGCAAGGCGTTCTGGTCATCCCAGCCAGATTTGATGCTGCCGACTCCTTCTCAGACGATCGGGCACTGGTTGAGATCGACTACCGCTGGGAGTACGTGGATCGCAATGGGAATGCCGCTTTCAAGCAGACGTTTCCGAAAGCCCGGGATTTTTCAGAAGGCCTGGCAGCGGCCTGCTCCGATCAAACCAGCCAGTGGCCTCCTCGTATCCAAAACTCCTGGATTGAGACGGGTTGTGCATGGGGATTCATCAACCCAAGCGGTCAGTTTGTGATCACGCCTGGTTTCGATGGCGCCCTTGACTTCTCAGAAGATCTGGCCGCCGCGAAGATCGGCTCGAAATGGGGTTACATAGACCGGACTGGGAAGGTGGTTATCAAGCCTCGGTTCGACGAGGCGGGTCGATTCTCTGACGGACTGGCGAACGTTTCGATGGGCAAAATCAGTGGGGCATACGTTCTACAGGAAGGCACGGCTTCCGTCAGATGCGGTTACATTGACCGCCGCGGCCACTGGGTCTTCAGCTCCCGGGTTCTCAACGGTTATCCTGGCAACTTTTCCGATGGCCTCGCAATGGTTCTGGGGAACTTTTCACATAATGAGATAGGCTATGTGGACAGGACCGGCAAAGTAATCGTGAAGCCCCAATACACCGTCGCAAGTGAATTTGCAGACGGTCTGGCCCTTGTCGGGACGCCAGGAAGATGTGGGTACATTGATCACACTGGGACTATGGTTCTGAAGCTCAAATCCGCTTGCGGGGGCCCCTTCTCTGAAGGAATGGCAGTCTACCCCTGGAATACGGGAGGCACAGCGCCCACTGCCGACCGGCAGGCGGAAGATCGCTGGCTGCAGAAAGGCGAACGGCTGCTACGGCAGCACCGCTATCAAAATGCAAACGCGGCGTTTGGCGAAGCATCCTTGTATCATGATGGCAAGTGTCCTGAATGCCTCCTTGGCCAGGCTCGCGCGTGGGCCGGCATCTGGCAATACGGCATGGCCCTCCGGGTGTGCGACAGTTTCTTCGAGGCCAATCCACGCGATCCGGCCGTTGTCGCGCGCGGCCACGGCTTTAAAGGCGAATGGCTGGTTGAAGAGGCCAAAGCAGGTGACGTGAAGAAGCTTGCCCAGGCGGAGAACGAGCTCCGGCTGGCTCTCAAGATGGACCCCAGCCTGAGTGCGGCACGTTACTACCTGGGCCTGGCTCTATTGAAAGAAGGCCAGGAAACAGCAGGGCTACAGGAATTGCGTTCCTACATCGATCACAATCCCGAAGGCGACCGGGTGGGCGAAGCGCGGCGCTTCCTTGCGTCTCCGGGCCTCGTCCGCCAAGACTATGCTCCTTTTTTTTCCATCACCACGCTGCAAGGCCAGCATCTGAGCCTGGACTCGCTGCGGGGCAAAGTGGTCTTGCTTGATTTCTGGGCAACGTGGTGCCCTCCTTGCCGGGCGGAACTGCCCCAGATTGCCAGGCTGGCCCATGAATTCCCACGCAATCAGTTTGTCTTGATCAGCCTCAGCGGCGACACAAACGAACAGGCATGGCGCGCCTTCGTCCACGATCACAAAATGGACTGGCCTCAGTTTTTCGACCCCGGGGGCACCCTCGACGGCCCCTTTCATATCCTGAACATCCCCGCTCTGGTTCTCATCGATCAGCAGGGAATAGTCCGCTTTCACGGATCGGGCTGGCAAGTCGAGCACGTCGAATCCGAAATCAGGCGACTGCTGAACCGGCAGTAACCGGCAGGCATGATACCGATCTTGTGCCAGGGGCTTTGCACACGGATGAATCCCTGCTCTTTCGCCAAAGGCGCCGCGGGGACGCCCTGCAGGATTTGAGATTCAAAACCTCAGAGGGGAAGTAAGAGCCTTGACATCAAACCCGGCGGTCTGCACAACCCCCTCTCGTTCGCTGAGATTGCAGGCACTACGAGGCAAACCTCTATGCCGGCCCCGTGTTGCAAGAATCTGATTGGGATTAAGAGTTCTCTCAACTAAAGTAAGGCATCGTATCGTAAATCTGACAGGCGGAAGAATCTGCTGTCTCATGCTCCGAGATGAATTTAGTGGGGGAATCTTATGCGCTTAAATCTGCAATATCCAATCAGGTTGATTGCCGTGACCCTGTTGCTTGGTCCAGTTGCGCCGGCCCAGGTGCACATTCCATGGGGAGTTCCGGGGCGTGACCACGAAGCCAAGGTTACGGGAGCAAACTGGCTGACTCCAAAGGTGCTCGGCATGCCGCGCGATCAGATAACGTTCAGCGGCCGTGATTTGCTCCTCTTCAACGGTCGCGGTTCCATTTCAGTCCGGGACAAATCCGTAACGGGCCTGCAACAACTGCAATTCCCACCCATTTCTATTCGCAATTACGCGTTCTTCCTGTCATTTCGCGAGGCCTCGACGGGAACTCTGATTCAGGACATTGTTCCGGATGCCTACGAGCGCAACGTTATTACCGGCCAGGGGAGAACTCCTTTGGGGTTCAATTTCAATCCCGGGACACCCTTTGTCATGCTCCTCCAGCGTGCCTACTGGGAACCGAATGCCTATTATCGGACTGGAACCTTCCACAAGGAACTCGATGGACATTGGATCTCCTTCAGGATCAAGACAAAGGCCAGCGTGTCCGCTGTTGCCGACGAAGTCTTTCTCAGGGTTGAACTCGAAAACAGAGAACCGGAGTCTCTTGTCCTGACCGTTATTCCCGACCAGCGAGACGGCTTGCCTCCCGGCATGTCCGCAACGGAACCGTCATCGGCCACACATCCCAGCTTTAACACTCTGCAGCTCAAAGAAACCAGGATCAGCGTCATAAGCAGCCTGCCGACCCACAACAATTCGGGATGGCATTGGGTGATTCCAGGCCATTCAAAGAGCAATGCGAACTTTGCGATCGTTCCACAGCGGCTCCCTGCTCCGCCGCCAGCCGTTTCGCAGGCTGGAATTCCCCAACGGGAAGAAGCAGCGGCCCAGGCGACGCGCGACAGGCTACAATGGGCTGCGGACCACCTTCCCGAAGTCTCGACAAGCGATCCTTCCTTTGATGATTTCTATCGCCGCTGCATCCTGAGCGTCCTGATGACCCGATGGGACCGCAAGAACTTTGTGATCCAACCCTTCTACGCAGTCGGGACATGGCTTTCCATGGTGTCCTGGGATACGTCATATGCTTCTGAAATGCTGAGCCTTATGGATCCTGCCGGCCTTCGGAGAGCCTTCCTGCTTTACCTTCATGTCGGTCTTTTTAAGTACAGCTATGTCCCCTGGAATGGAAAGACACACGCTTATTGGTACGCACAAAGTCCTTTTGCGGCAATGCGAATTCTGCAAGATTATCTCCGCCAAACCGGCGACACGAGCTTCTTGAACGACTCGGTAGGAAACGTCACCGTTTTCGAAAAGATGAAACAGGTTGGTTTAGAACTTGAGAAAAGGTTCGCCCAGCCTGACGGCCTGCTGGACTTCGGCGCTGGTTCCCAAAAGATACTCGAAATCCGCACGGACGGCGAGCAACACATTGTCGCGACGGATAACGGGCTCGCGGTGGCTTACTTTCGGCAAATGGCGGCATGGTGCCGTGCCCGGCATGATCCGGACGCTGCGAAATTCGAGCGCTGGGCCAATAAGCTTGACCAGGCCATCAACAAGAAGCTCTGGGATCAAAAAGCTGGGTGGTTTGTAAACCTCTACCCCGACGGAAGTCGCCATCTGGTTTATAGCTACCACCAATTTGCCCTTCTGGATACCGGCATACTGTCGGCCGAGCAGCAGCACCTCCTGGCCAGCAAAATCAGGGAAGGCGAGTTTCTTGGACCCTATGGGATGTATTCGATTTCCAAGTCTGACCTGATTCATTGGGATCTTGAGGATGTGGATTGGGGTGGAGGGGGCCAGTATGCCGGCAAGCCCCTGCGCATTGCTGAATCCCTATATCGGTTGGGATACGCAGAAACCGCATGGGACGTTCTTTCCAGGTGCACTCGGTGGACAAAGCATTTTCCTTACGTCCCACAGGAAATCTTCGCGGACAACGCCGAATATCCTAAGGTGGAGATGCCACTCGAGCTTTCAGCGGGCAGTGGCGTTCAGGCCGTTCTGTTTGGAACTTTCGGATTGCGGCCCCATGTAGACGGTTCGCTGGATATCTCTCCTTCCTATCATCACCAATTGGGAATGGCGCGTATGACAGGCTACCGATTTCACGGTCACACCTACGGGGTAACGATGGGCCCCTGGGAATATGAAGTTTATCGGGATGGCAAACTGGCGGCCCGGCACGTTTATGGCAAAACCTCTGTTTTTGCGGCCAACTAGCGCGAATTCCTGTTGATAATCGGCCTGAGCCCCAGTGGAAAGACAACATGTCGTGGGATGTCAAGCACGGTGAGGGAACCGGCATATACCCGCCGTCCAGGAGATCAATGGCGATGAAGGATCACACAATGGAGTGACATCCACCTTCTGCCGAAGGCCGGTGCGCTCAGTCAAATTCCCGCACAGGAGCTTTTTGCCGGGGGCCCACGCGCCCGGCGGCAACGCGAGCGAGAAAGTAATTCTCGCCGCGCACTGGGAAGCCGGCCATGCGGCGCAGCAGGGCGATCTGGCCGATGTGCGTAAGGGCGTCGGCCACGGGACCCTGGAAGAGTTTTTCGGCGGGGAAGCCAAGAGGCCGTCTTGAAGCGAGGCGCCGGTCGAACTTCCGAAGAAGGGTAAAGAAGCGCGCTACCTCTTTCTTCCAGGCCTGCGGCTTCGAATCGTGCCAGACGTGCCGTCCGTCGGCGAGCAAGACACCCCATTCGAGCAGGTCGCCGATGTGGGCCAGGATCTCAGCCGGAGTACGCGTGGTTGGCGAAGCGCGGAATTTGGCGACGCGGGCGGGCGCGCCGCGCAAGACTTTTCCGCCCCGATAGGCAAGGGTGGCGAGGGTGTAACGCAACAGCAGGGAATCGGTTTTCATGGAAGACTCCTTCTGTCGGTAACTTAATCTCGAGAATCCCGCGACGCGAAGTGCGGTCGACGAAACCACCCTCACCCGCCAGAAGGAACCAGTGCATGGCGGATAAGAACCGTTCGCTTCGCGAGATCGCAAACGCTACGTTGCCGGTGCCTATGCCATCAGGCTACATCGCATCTGCATAGCCCAGCAAACGACCTCCTAGAGGCTACCGAGCGTACCGGGGCCATGAATCAGGATGCGAAGAGGTTTTTCAATACGGAGCATCAGATCGAGAAATGTAAGAAGCTTGGCCGTGTTGCGTTCTGTCCAGTAATCACAGGCACAGTGGATGATGGCGTGACGGTTCAGTTCGTCAGGAGGCCCACCCGACGTTGATCCATACCAAGCGAAGTACCTGCTTGCGAACTCTGCGAATGACGACAAAAAGACACCCGGAAGCCGTAGATCTTCTTCCGGAGAAGTGGTAAAAGCATTGCCAGTGAGTGGGTTGTGAACTCCGTCCCAAACCGCGAACCCTGGCTTGAGGTCCTTTGGCAAAATGTTTGCTTTCTCAAGCGCATCGCGTAGCGTTTGCACGGAGACACGAAGGCTGTTGGTAGCGAAATAAAACCGCATAATGTGGTCGAGCAATGGCAAGGCCGCCGGTACGCAGGCGGCCCAGAGCTTCTCGTCGTAACATTTTGAAAGGTCGTCAAGGATAGGCAGCTTGGATCTGAGCAGGGGGTGTTCGCGCAAGTATCGGAAAATTGATTTCGAGTTGTGCTCAAATAAGTAAGGCATTGCTACGTCGAGGAACCCTCTCGCCCTTTCCTCGTTTCCTCGGTCCTCGAAGACGCAGGTGACAACCCCGACCATAATCCCGAGCAATGGGGCTGGTGCGTTTGCAGGCCTGCCTTTTCCGCCTGGGAGTTCTTGCCGAAGATCAACATACCCAGGAAATGGCCAGTTGAAATTCGAGAGGATGTCGTTCCAGGATAGGAGCATGTTTACGGCGCGCGTTCGGGTATAAAGAGAGAATGCCTCCTCCACAGTGGCTGCCCAGTCGAATGTGAATTCTGTGGGTTTTCGCGCGATCAGCGTCGCCAGGAACCTGATATTACCTGGCAATTTTTTCGCCAGCTCAGTGGGTGACACGCGCACCTCCCTCCTTGCGGCCGTGGCGGACCCATTATGCCACGAGCTCATCGGATTGCGAACAAATAGAGGACGTTCGGATGCGGTGAGACGTTGATGACACGGCGCCAGCTTGTACCCGTAGAAACGGCCCTGTCCTGCGAGACTTTCCGGGCCGTAAGCGACGAACCAGTGGCACAGGAGGTATTGCGGCCTGCCGGCTGACCAAGGCATGGAAAAGGACACAGGGAAAATCCGCTGACCCCAGAACCGGAGGTTCGCACTACAGCCTCCGGAGGAAGGTAGCGAAGCAGGGGAATTAGCCGCGGACCGGCGTGAGGGAATATTCAGGGATGCATAGGGACATGGAGGCCAGGCCCCTGTCGCTGCTCATTGACCGGGACATGGTCGCGTCAGATGAGCGGACCTGTCTCTTGTCAAGAAAGCTGAAGGATTATAGAACCCCTCTGCTCCACCCGGTCACTATTTCACCATCATTGCCTAGCTGGCGACTGAGGGTATGGCCTTTTCCCGGTGCGAGGTGATTGCAGCAGTGCCAAGTCGCCTTGCGAAACCGAACACGCCCCGGAGCATGCTTTTGCTGCGGCTGGCGGATTCAGGCCCTGCCGTGGCAGTCACCACTTCAACTATTTCGCTGGCGACCCTGGGTGTGGAACCGAGGTTAGGATCCTGTAGAGCATCAAACAGTGGGCCACTCCGCCTTTCGTACTTCACGACCAAATTGCAGTCGTGCTCGCTGGCATATTGGATGGCTTCATCCCGGGTATACAGAGATTCTTTGTATTGAATTTGGGCTGTCCACTTGAAACTTGAGCTTGGAATAACCGTTATCGTATTGTTTGCGTTCGCCATTTCGTCCTCCCCAGACATATTGAACCAGTAAATGCACCAGCGTACAATCGCTCTTCGGTACTAGTACCATTGGTTAACCCCCCGACGTTGACCTGTGCAGGGGCTGGCCCACCGATCTCCTGGGGCAGTTCCCTGAATGGACCTGATGATTTGAAAAGGGTTATTTTCTCGAGTCGCGCCGTCCACCGGCGACACACGGATCGTGGCTCTTGAGACGTGTGCGGAAATAGAACATGGGGCGTCGGGCAACGTAGGGTGGCAGAAACCTTTGCCAGGCCGCTGGCGCGGTCACTGTTCGGGCAGCCCAAGGGGCGCTGACAGCGCAAGTTTCTGAATAAGCCCTCCCACCGTTCTCAAAATGCGCTGTAAGAAGGTAAAGTAACTCCCAATCTTTTGCGAGCGGTTGCGTGAAGGCAGTTTCGCCATTGACACCCCTCCATGCGTCCGCAAGCCGGCTCAGATAGAATCGCTTCGAGTAAAGGTAGGGATTTTCGAAGGAGGCAGATAGTGACGTGCCTCAAGGGAAATACTCACGATGAAAAAAGTGGCAATTCTAAGCAGGTTGGCGTGTGAAGAAAAAGAGTATTCTTCACCGCTCCCATCGAAGCGCGAAGAAAACCCGCGGGACGATGCCTGAGAACTTCCCTTCGGGAGCCACTATAAGCGCGCCTGCATTCAAGTCCGAGCTTTTAGGGTCGGCATGGCCGCAACAGTTTGCGCTTATCAGCAAACTAATCCAAATATGAAACAGCCACGACCTCAGTCGAAGGCTGCGATTTTTTCCTCCAGGTACCCGAGAGCAGCTTGCAGCGAGCTTCGGTAGCGTGGATGCGTTGCCGCCGCAAGCTCCTGCTGCACACGCGCACGCGAAAGCTCAAGGCTCTCTCGTTCACGTTGGCGCTGTTGCTGTTCAGGGGTTATCTGAGGAAGGTCTGATTCTATTTCTTTTGATTCCGCAACTTCCATTTGTTCTCCTATAAATTTGCTTTCCCAACCTCTTGCCATCCAAATATTATGCCACAAAAATGCCGGGCATGAGGATAGTCTCTTACAGCGGGAGATTCCCGCCAGCTTGCATGGCCCATGGACATCTCCAGGCAGGGTCACAGTCAGCTTGGACGCCCGACCAGGCAGCCATCGTAAACGCGTCCTATCTCAACATCGAGCAGCATGTTTGGTAAAGCGCCTGTCCCGGGAAGAGAAACCTGGAGGTAATTGGTGGAAAGCGCCGTGCAAACTCCCTCCCGCAATTTGTGCATGACGACGGCACTCAATCTCTGCCCGATCTGGGCATGCAGAAACCGGCTGCGCTTGGCTGCGATCAAGGATTTCATTTCCCGCACGCGCTCATGGATGCGGCGGCCGTCCACCTGTTCAGGCCGTGTTGCCGCTGGGGTTCCCGGCCGCGCCGAGTACGGGAAAATGTGGAGATAGGTGAAGGGAAGAGATTCGATGAATTTCAGGCTCTCATCGTGATCTGCTTCCGTCTCGCCGGGAAAACCCACCATCACGTCCGCTCCAATTCCGC
Source organism: Terriglobia bacterium (assembly GCA_046705285.1). GTDB lineage: Bacteria > Acidobacteriota > Terriglobia > UBA7540 > UBA7540 > SCRD01. The sequence continues at coordinate 61,797 of JBJKQK010000099.1, read as the reverse complement.
AATTGGGTATGCTCTCGCGAATTGACACGATGCGCTCAGCATACTGCGTGGTCCAGTAGCGCCGGTTCATGAGCCGGAGGATTCTGTTGCTGCCGCTTTGCAGCGGCACATGGAAGTGTTTTGCCATTCGCGGCTCTGCTGCCACCAGCGCGATCAACTCGCCGCCAACGTCCATCGGCTCTATCGAGCTGATCCGCAATCGGGGAATTCCCGTTTCCAGCAGAATCTGCTTAACGAGGCCCAGGAAGTTTAAACGCCGGCCCAGGTCGCGACCGTAACTGCCCAGGTTGATTCCTGAGAGGACGACTTCCTTATAGCCGTTCTGTTCCAGGTTTCGGACCTGCTCGATGACCTTGCCCGGTTCCATGCTGCGGCTTTCGCCACGGACGTGCGGGATCACGCAAAACGCACAGCGCGCATTGCAGCCGTCCTGGATTTTAAGCGTAGGCCGCGTACGGTCATCGGCGAAGACCGGAGCAAAGTGGAAAGCGTCCCCGATTTCACCGACCATGACCAGTGGCCGTATTGGCTGGGGCTCACAAGCCGAAGTTGGCGTCCCAACATCGGTTTGCGGTTGTTCTGATAAGAGACAATCTCTCGAGGGGGTATTTGCGCGGGCGTCACTGGTCAAGACCTCGGCCAGGGCATGCTTGTGGGAATTTCCAATCACCCATGCCACACCCGGCATCCGTGCGATTTCGCCCGCCGCACGCTGGGCATAACACCCGGTGACCAGAATCTTGCAGGCCGGGTTGGACCGGTGGATGCGGCGAATGACCTGGCGCACCTCGGCGTCAGCGGCGGCGGTGACTGTACAGGTATTCAGAATGGCAACCTCGGTTGCTTCCGGGTTTGCCTCCCTGAACCCTCTCTCCATCAATTGTTTCTTGATGGCGGTCCCATCGGCATGGCTCGCCCTGCACCCAAAATTGATAAGGTGAAACGTGCCCATGACCATTTCATCTTATGCGAACATGGGGGCACTGCGCCAGCGCAGGATTTTCCCATTGGCGCACTGCAGGTAAGCCTCTGCCCTCACTCGATTGTGCCTGCTTTGCCTTGAGCCCCGAGGCGGGAAAAAGCAAGTGGATAATCCGTTGTGCTAAGCTCTGGTCTATCGCACGGCATGATCCGCGATACACCAGCACCCCGCTATTCTCCTGCTGTCCCAGCCAGCCACGCGCTGCGACCCGGCTCCTTCCAGGGAAATCAGGGAGTGGAACGAAGCCATCTCCTGATCAAGCCGGAGAGCCTGCAGCTCTCCGTTGCTCAAAGCATTCCCTGCAATAGACGGGGCGCCCTTGAGTCGGTTTGAAGGGTACCGTAGTCTCCTTGCCACACTGCGAACAAACCGTACTCGTTTCCACACGCCGATGGCCTTGCCCGTTAAGCAACTGGCTTCGCTTAGCCTTGCAAGACTTACAGCGCTTCGGTTCGTTCTTGAACCCCTTGTCTGCGAAGAAGAGTTGTTCGCCTGCAGTAAAAACGAATTCCGCTCCGCAATCGACGCACTTGAGGACCCGATCCCGGTATTCCATGATTAGCCCCCTGCCTGACCAATCCTTCACCCGACGACCGATTACCTCTCACCCGACATCGGGATCATTCATGGTCGTGCCTGGCCTTTTTGCGGGCTCGTTTCCGCGCCAAGGCCGCCTTGACTCGTTTTTTCTCTCCTGGCTTCAGATAAAACGAATGTTTTTTGATTTCTTTGATGATGTCCTCTTGCTGCACCTTGCGCTTAAAGCGGCGGAGGGCGCTTTCTAAAGACTCTCCCTCCTGAAGTCGAACTTCAGCCAAAAGATCAACACCCCCATTTCCTGATGAGATAGAAGAAGATTAAATCTCCTCTGGATATCAGAATTCTCACTCACATTCCAGAAGGAAGTCAAGAGCATTTTCGTGCCCCCGTGCCGGCCCGGCAGTTACGGCCCGCTTCCGGACGCCCTGATGCGGGCGTGTCTTGACCCTTCCAGTCCCATATGTTAGGGTCAGAATCATTCTCGGACGCAGCTTCGGGCAGCGCTTGATGGCAAAGATCCTCAAAGTAGAAAAGCAGAATCTGGAGTATGCGCTGGAGTATTCGGCTCAGTTGATTCTTGCCGGCAAGGTTATCGCCTTCCCGACAGACACCTTTTACGGCCTGGGTACAGATCCCTTCAATCTGGCCGCCATCACTGAGATCTTCCGGATCAAGAAGCGATCTGCAGACAGGCCCATCCCGTTGCTGGTTGCGTCGCTGGATCAGGCTGCAGACCTGGTTGACAATCCTCCGCAGCTTTTTTTTACCCTGGCAAGAAAATTCTGGCCGGGTCCCCTGACCATCGTGGCTTCGGCATCACGCCAAATTCCTTTGAAAGTCACAGCGAACACGGGCCGGGTCGGGATTCGCTGGCCGCGCTTGCCGCTGGCCGAAGCACTCATTGCAGCAATAGACCGTCCGCTGACGGGAACCAGCGCCAACCTGTCTGAACATCCTGCCTGCTCGACGGCCGCTCAGGTTGAGGATCAAGTGGGCGATTCACTGCCGCTCATTCTCGATGGTGGCACCACAGCCGGAAACAATCCTTCGACGGTGGTTCTGCTTCAAGGTGACCGACTTCGGATTCTGCGTTCTGGTGGCGTGGCCGAATCTGAATTGAAAGAATTTCTTTCCTGAGTCCCCCTGTGCGCCAGCGCCATTGGATACTTCTCGCCCTGATTGCTTCTCTTGCCGGTTTCATCTTCTTGGAGGTGTCCCTTTACAAATCTATTCGACGGCAGGCTGCTGACGATGAAACGCGGCCGGCAGCCGCGATTGTCGTCCTGGGTGCGGCAGAATACAATGGCCGCCCTTCGCCCGTTTATAAGGCTCGCCTCGATCATGCCTTCAATCTGGAAGAACGGGGCATCGCTCCTCTGGTTATTACATCGGGCGGCAGCGGCGGAGATCCGCACTTTACGGAGGGCGGTGTCGGCCGGGACTACCTGATTCAGCAGGGAGTCGCCGCCCGCAAGATTCTGGCTGAGACCCACAGCGAAACAACCTTCGAGACGGTCAAGGCGGTGGCGCAAATGCTGAAAGCCCGGGGAAAATCAACCTGCGTCGCCGTCAGTGATGGCTTTCATCTCTACCGGGTCAAATTGCTCTTTGCGTCGTTTGGCATTACCGCCTACACCTCCCCGGCCCCCGCGAGCCCCATCGAGGCTGAACCCTTCGCGCGTGCGCTTTTCTCATTGAGGGAACTGCTGATCATCAACTTGTGGCATCTGGGATTCCACGTCTAGTGAGGCGCAATCCTTCATGGCCGGGAAACGGTTCCGAGGACTGCCGGCCTGCCAGCGCCGGTCACAGCGGGAAGATTTCCCGGCAAGCCGTGCAAAGTCCGATCCGCCAGAATAGCGAAGGCGATGGCTTCCTTGGCGTCAACCGGAAGCCCGAACGCGTCTGAAGTCATCACCTTGATCTGAGGCAGCAGTTCACCGACACGCCTCAGCAGCAGCCGGTTGTGGGCCCCGCCACCTGAGGCGATCAATCGCTGGATGCCGGTGCGTGGAAATACAAATCGCCCCAGCGAGTCGGTTACGGTTCTTGCTGTCAGTTCATTTGCGGTCCGAAGCAGATCTGCCGCGGGCGCATCCGGAAGCCTGCCGAGGAAATAGCGTTTCAGGAATTCGTCTCCGAATTGTTCCCGGCCTGCGCTTTTGGGAGGCGGCTTCCGAAAAAAACGAAAGCCAAGCGCCGGGGCCAGAATATCGTCCAGAACCTTGCCACGCGCGGCCATGCGCCCTCCCGGATCGTAATGCCGCCGCCCGCCGGTGAAAACTCGTACCAGGCCATCCATAATCATGTTGCCCGGCCCCGTGTCAAAGCCGTAAACGTCCCCGGCCGAGGCTCCGGCGGGGATCACCGTGATGTTCGCGATCCCGCCGATATTGAGGGCCACAGTGCCCTGCCTCTTGTCCCTGAGCAGGAGAAAATCCACCAGAGGAACAAGCGGTGCGCCCTGCCCGCCCGTTGCGATGTCCGCAGTTCGGAAATTGGCAACCACCGGCACGCCTGTTCTCTCCGCAATCACGGCCGGTTCGGCAATCTGCAGCGTTGAACTGATCTGGTAGCCGGCTTCGGGCGTCTGAACTCCCTGGTGGAAGATCGTCTGGCCGTGCGAGCCGATTCCGGCAAGCCGCTGGGGGGCGATCCCGGCTCTGCGGCAAACTTCGATGGTTGCGTCCGCAAACAGAGCGCCCAGCAGAAAATTGAGCTGGCTGATTTCACCCGCCGGGACCGGCTGGTTGGCTGCGACTCGCAGAAGCCTTCGCCGAAGTCCGGGCGAATAAGGCACTGAGATGAACCCGAGCAGACGGAGGCGAGGCATGGACGCCGGCCCCGCCAGGCGCACCAGAGCGGCATCCACTCCGTCGAAGGAAGTCCCGGCCATCAGGCCCGCCAACAGCCTTGCCCCGGAGCGACGCCGGCCTTCACGATTGTAGTTGCTTTTTGAGTTCGGCAAGCAGATTCAAGGCTTCGAGCGGTTTCAAGTTGTCGAGATCGACCTTCTCGATGGCCTGAACCACTTCGGAGTTCAAAGGAGTAAAAATCATCAACTGCACATCTTCAGGTTCCTGTTTTTTCTCGGCCAGCCTTCCGCTCACGGCATGCTCACTCTGTTCGTGGCGTTTTAAGACTTCGCGGGCGCGCTCGACAACGCCGGCAGGCAGCCCGGCCAAGCGCGCAACTTCAATCCCGTAACTCTTGTCGGCACTGCCGGGCTCGACCTTTCGAAGGAAAATAATATTGGACCCGGACTCCTTGACGGAAACGTGATAGTTACGGATGCCGGGCAGCAGATCTTCCAATTCCGTCAGTTCGTGATAGTGCGTGGCAAAGAGAGTTCGGGCCCTCGTGTGCGTCAGCAGGTGCTCGACCACGGCCCAGGCAATTGCCAGCCCGTCAAAGGTTGCGGTTCCGCGGCCGATCTCATCCAGCAGGACCAGGCTGCGCGGTGTCGCCGTGTTCAGGATGGTAGCCGTCTCCGTCATTTCCACCATGAATGTCGAACGACCGCGCGCGAGGTTGTCCGAAGCTCCGATGCGCGTGAAAATCCGGTCGAAAAGAGGAAGTTTGGCACGCTCGGCGGGAACAAAACTGCCCATCTGGGTCATCAGGGCAATCAGCGCGGTCTGGCGCAGATAAGTTGATTTTCCGCCCATGTTGGGGCCCGTCACGATGATGAGGATGTCTGAAGTCGGATTCAGATAGAGGTCATTAGGGATGAAATGGCCCGCTTCTTCCCTGGTCATGATGTGCTCGATGACTGGATGGCGTCCCTGGAAAATGACCATCTCTCCGTTTTCGGAAAATTCCGGACGATGATAGCTGCGTTCCGCCGCCAGGTGCGCAAAACAGGCGAGCACATCGAGTTCCGCCAGCGCCTCGGCCGTCTGGCGAATGCGCCGGGCTTCAGCGCCGACCGCTCTTCGAATCTCGATGAAGAGGTCACGTTCCAGGCTCTGGCTTCTTTCCTCGGCATCGAGAATCTTCGCCTCCAGTTCTTTGAGTTCCGGCGTGGAAAAGCGCTCCGCGTTCACCAGCGTCTGCTTGCGCTGGTAATCCGGCGGCACCAGGTGAAGATTCGGTTTTGTGACCTCGATGTAATAGCCAAAGACGGAGTTGAAGCGGACCTTGAGGGAGTTGATGCCTGTGCGCTCGCGCTCGCGCATTTCAATTCCGGCAAGCAGTTGTTTGCTGTTCCGGCTGATTTCCCGCAAAGAGTCGAGTTCGGCATGGTAGCCGGGCCGAATCAGATTGCCTTCCGTCAAAAGTGCCGGGGGCTCCGGGTGGATCGACCGTTCAAGCAGGTCGTAGACATCTTTCAATTCGTCCAGGCGATCGTGCAGTTCCCGGAATCTCCTGGCGCCGAAGCTGGCCAGATAAGTTCGAACCAGCGGCAACTGTTCGAGCGAGGCTTTGAGCGCCAGCAGGTCACGCGCGTTCGCGGACTCCAGCGACACGCGGCCGAGAATACGCTCCAGATCCTGGATTCCGTTCAGGACCCTGCGAACCTCTTCCCGCGCAATGATGTTCCCAGAGAGTTCTTCAACCGCGTCCAGGCGGGCTTCAATTTCGCTGGGGTTGGTGGAGGGCCGCAGGAGCCAACCCTTCAATTTTCGCGCGCCCAGGGAAGTCACGCACTGGTCCAGAACGGCCAGCAGGGTAGCGTGGCGAGGACCGCCGGCCAGCGGCTCAATCAGTTCCAGGTTTCGCAGCGTGGCGGAATCGAGAATTAGAGAATCGTTTTCCTGGTAAAAGCGAATCGTATCAAAGTGGAAAAGCGATCCTCTCTGGGTCTCGCGAACGTAATGAAAAATCGCTCCAGCGGCGCCCGCAGCCAGAGCGCGCCCTTCCAGGCCGTACCCCGTCAGCGAAACCACGCCGAAATGGTCCTTGAGGAGCCTTTCGCCATATTCTCCGCCGAAGACCCAATCCTCCAGGCGCGTCTCGGTGACGGGTGTCTCGGAATCCGGCGAGAAATGCGAAGAAGCCGCGGCAGGCAACAGCAGCTCGCGCGGTCGCATGCGGCCCAATTCTTCCAGCATCCGTTCACGCCGCCCCTCCCCACAGATTTCAGTGACGCGAAAGTCCCCCGTCGAGAGGTCAGCAAAAGCAAGGCCAATGGTGCCGTCGGATTCAATGACTGCCGCAAGGTAATTGTGGTCCCGCGGTTCCAGCACCTGGGACCCCGTGGCTGTGCCCGGCGTCACCACTTGAGTGACTTCACGTTTCACCAGTTTTTTTGCCTTGCGAGGGTCCTCGACCTGATCGCAAATGGCAACCCGGTAGCCACGGCGGATCAGCTTTGAAATGTATCCCTCTGCGGCGTGATAAGGAACGCCGCACATCGGCACGGCGACGCCTTTTTCCTTGTTGCGGGAAGTGAGGGTGATCTGCAGCTCTTTGGAGGCGACAATCGCGTCTTCAAAGAACAGTTCATAGAAATCTCCCAGGCGAAACAGCAGAAGCGCGTTCGGGTAGCGCTCCTTAATGCCGTTGTACTGGCGCATTAGGGGGGTAGAAAATTCGCTCATCGTGTGATCGGCGGCCACCATTATAACGTGACGAGGGTTCAGCGATGCAAGCGAGTTTTTCTCTGCTTTTAAATCAGACTCTTATGGAGAAGCGATGGATCGCAAAACGTGGATGTCAGGCAGTTGCCGATACTTTTGATCGAAGTCCAGCCCGTAACCGACAACAAAGACATCAGCAATTTCGAATCCCACATAGTCCGCCTTTACCGGAACCACGCGGCGCGACCTCTTGTTCAGAAGCGTCACCACGCGCAGGTTGCGGGGCTTGTGGACAGCAAGAACTTCCTGCAGGAACTTGAGGGTACGCCCCGTATCCAGAATGTCCTCCACGATCAGGACTTCACGGTTTTCGATGCTGACGTCCAAGTCTTTGGTGATCCTGACCACGCCCGACGATTGCGTGCTGGGACCGTAGCTGGTGATCCCCAGAAAATCGATGGTCACATCCATATTCATGTGGCGGATGAGGTCAGCCATAAAGACCCAGGCGCCCTTGAGGATACCGATCAAATGTGGTGTGCTGCCGCGGTAGTCTCTTGCAATTTCACCGGCAAGTTCATCCACACGTTGCTCGATATCAAACCTCGAGAGCAGGATTTCCGGCGCTTGATCCGGCGTGCCATGGTCCATTCTGTTTTGTCCTGGCGAATCGGTCCCGGGCCGTTGACGAGTTCCCGAGCCTCTGCTACAGTATTCTATTCATTGCATTTGCAAAGGAGAATCTGTGGCAAATCATAAGTCGGCCCTCAAGCGTCTTTCGCAGACGCACAAACGAACCGAACGGAATCGCGCGCACCGTTCTCGGATGCGTCATCAGATCCGCGAGCTTCGCCAGGCGCTTGACGCCCAAGACAAGGCGCGGGCTGAAAGCCTGCTCATCCCCACGCTTTCCATGCTGGACCGCATGATCCAGAAGGGCATTCTCCATCGCAATACGGCCGCGCGCTACAAGTCGCGTTTGCGCCTGAAATTCAACTCCCTTTCCTGAAGCCTTTCGCGGAATTGCCGGCTTTCCTTCCACGCATTATCATGGCCCCGGCCACAAAGGGCAAATCCCCTATCAGCCGTTGGGCTGGCCTGGGCTTCGGGGCGCAACCGTAATCTGCCAAACCAGCAACTCCAGCAGGATGGTGGAATCTTTCCATGAGGATTTGATGCCAAGATCCGCCTGGTGAACCAGCGCGAGAGCGTTGACCAATTCCTCGTGAGTGTATCGCCCCCGGACAAGCGGAGCCATCTCCCAGGTTGCGAAAGGATTTGACCCCCGGCCCCACGAACGGCCTCCAGCGCTGGTTTGTCCGGCAGACTTCAACGCCTGGCGAAACAGGTCGCCAATGCACCACAGGAGCAATGTCTCCGCCACTTTGCTGGCAACCAGCCGGCGCAGAAATTGCAGTGCGTCTGCGCATTGCCGCTCGGCGATCGCGCGCAGCATTTTGCCGATCTCATGTTCTTCCTGGAAGGTTGCGATAAGCTGCAGGTCGGCCTCTTCCAATCGCGCCTTCCCTTCCATGGCCGTCACCAATTTCTCAAGCTCGGTGCGCATCCAGAGCAGATTTACGCCCTGGGGCTCGGGATCCCGCGATGAACTGCCCGGCTGGAATTTCGCAGCGATCTCTTCCGCCAGTCCGGCCTCCACTTCCAATCCCGCACGGCCCAAATATTCTCTGGCCCATACCGCCGCCTGGCGGACAGAGAGCGGCCGCATCTCCACCACCGCCGTCTTCTTTGCCAGAAGCTGAATGAACTTGCGGCGGCGGTCGGGTTCTACCGCGGAAAAAACCAGCGTTGCAGAAGGTGAAGGTTTCTGGAGGTAAGCGGCAAGGGTCTTCGTGTCGTCGTCCGTGGCGTGTTTGAAGTCCTCCGTGTCCGATATCAGGAAGAAACTGTGTCCGCCCAGCATGGGGATTTGCTGCGCGGCCTGCAACTCACGCACAAGCTGGCCGGGCTCGAATTCAACCTCGGCAAGACACCACGCCCGGGATTCTTCCGGTACCGCGTCTCGCACGGCGTCGCGGGATTCCTGGTGCAGGAATCTGTCCGGGCCGAGAAGGAAATACGCAGGTGCCAGGCTGCCTTTGCGCAGCGACGAAATGAATTCTTCGGGACCCATATCTCCGTCGATGAAAGCCTGCAAGCCTTACACTACCATTGATTCAGTCTACTTGGAATCAGGCATGATTGTAACTGCGAAGATGCTTGCCATAGCATGTCCACGGAATTCACAACAGCCACCTTGCGCGAAGCGCGCCGGCGCATCATCGAGAAGCTCGAAGCGTCCGCGGACGAATTGAACAGCTCGAAACTCAGCCTGACGATGGCAATTGGGGAGCGAGCGAGCCTGGTGCGCGGGGCGGGCGACGCACACATCGCGGCATATGCAATGTGTGCGTGCCGAGGTTGAGCGGCTCTTGCGAGGAGGTGCTACTTCGTGTTCGGTTGCGGACGGTGGTGCAGTTCCGGCTTCCCGCTGCCCATGCTTCCGGTGATGCCGCCGAGTTTGCCCAGCGCTCCCAGGCTTCCCAACCCTCCGAGTTCGCTGAGGTTGATGGGGCCGACCAGATTCACCACCGTGAGTTCCTTGGGCTCGGCGGCCACCACCGCCATGCCCACAACTTCTCCACCCTCTTCCATCACATAGACGCCGGTGGTCTCGCCCGTCTTCTTTTCCTCAACGTGCACGATTGCCTTCCAGCCGCCCGACTGGAGCTGGTTGATCACGCTGTCGAGGTCAGCTCTGGTATACTCGCCCGGCTTCGCAAACTCAAAGGACTTCACGTAGACTCCCTTCAGCCGCTGCACCATATTGGCCGCGAAAGCGTTTTTGTTCGACGTCGAAGTGACGCCTTTCTGGGACATCTGCTGCGCCGCAAGTTTCAGCAGCGAGCCGTCCAGGTCCACATTGGTCACCTGCGTCGCCTTGGCGGCCAGTTTGTCGAGCTGGCTCAGATTCAGTTTGGCCTTCTGGGCGAAGGCCGCCTCGCTGCCGAGCGCCAGCAGGCAGACCAGCATCAGCGCCGAAAGCGGCGTGCTGATAAACTTTGATTTCCTATCGGGATTTGTCAGGGTTTTCATAAGTTGCTCCCTTTCTCGTTTCGATTTTTTGGAACTTGCAGGGCCTGGACCGTGACTCGCTGCGCCCGTGCCAGCGCCGCTTCGAGTTCAGCGTTCGTAATCTGCAGGGCCATGATGGCTTGTCGGCTGGCCTGTTCCGCCTGCGCGCGCACTCGCTGCTGGTGCTGGTAGCGAGCGACGCCCAGAATGGCCACAACGCAAGCCAATGCTGCCACCGCGGCCCACCGCAGCATCGGCCGCCGGCACACTGCGGAAAATCGCCGGGCAAGAGTCACTCGCCGGGGGGCAGTGTCCAGCCGCGCCAGCACGCGCTCGGCAAAACCTTCCCGCGGTTCTTTGCGCTTGAACAAATTGCGAAGTTCGTCGTCAAGCGGCTTCATGCTCTTACTCCTCCCATCGACCGGGCCAGCTTCTTGCGCAGAAGCTCGAGCGCGCGCCCGATCGAGCTCTTCACCGTATTGATGGGCATTTCCATCACCTCGGCAATTTCGTGGAGTTCAAGATCCTCCTGATATCGCAGGATCAGCACCATGCGCGCCTTGTCCGGCAGGCTGGCCACCAGCCGCCACAGCTTTTCTTCCAGCAGCGGATCATCCTGCCGCGCCGCAACTGCCGGCTCGTGTACCTCCTCCAGGCTAAGCATCGGGCCGAGGCCTCTCCGCCGAACATGGTCGATCGAGCGATGGCAGGTCACCTTCCGCAGCCAGAACCGCAGGTGCGCACTGGACTTGATGCTGTCGAGGTTGCGGTAAAGCTCCAGGAAAACCTCCTGCGCAAGGTCTTCCGCCATCGACGGGTTTCTCAGGAAGTGGAGCGCCAGGCTGTAAACCATCGACTGATGTTCCCGCACAATCTCGCCGAACGCCGAGCGGTCGCCGCGCGCGCAGCGGGCCAGCGAGTCGTCCAGCGCCATTGCCGATGCCTTGCTCAACTTCCCTCCCGTCTACTCTCTATTACGCAAATGGCAGGGAAATGGGTGCACTTTTTTTGATGGATAAACGCCGGCCGTTGAAAGTCCCTCGGCGCGAGTGAAGGCCGTGCCCTTGCGCGAATCTAGCGGCTGTAATCATACCGCGTGCGTTGCTTTTCGCGGTGGCGTTCAAGGGCCAGCTCGATGAGGCGGTCGAGCAGCGCCGGGTAAGCGAGTCCGCTCGCTTCCCACATCTTGGGGTACATGCTGATGGGCGTAAATCCGGGAATGGTGTTCACCTCATTCACATACAATTCGCTGTTCAGGCGATCCAGCAGGAAATCAACGCGCGCCATGCCGGCGCAATCAACGGCGCGGTAAGCTTTCAGGGCCATTTGCCGCAACCGGCGCGTTTCGGCACGCGAGAGCTTGGCGGGAATCACCAGTTCCGTGCCTTCCTTCACGTACTTCGCTTCGTAATCGTAAAACTCGTTGATCGGAACGATTTCTCCCGGCACCGAAGCTTCCGGCCGGTCGTTCCCCAGCACCGAGCACTCAATCTCGCGCGCGTCCAGGGCCTTTTCGACGATGATCTTGCGGTCGTAGGCGGCGGCCAGGTCGAGCGCCACGGCAAGCTCCGCGCGGTTGCGAACCTTACTGATGCCTACGGACGAGCCCAGGTTCGCCGGCTTGACGAACAGCGGATAACCAAGCTCCGATTCAATCGCGCGCCGCAGCCGTGCCGGATTCTGCTCCCATTCCGGCCGCAAAACCAGAATCCAATCCACCACCAGAAGCCCCGCGTCGCGGAACAGGCGCTTCATCAGATCCTTGTCCATGCCGGCCGCGGAGCCGAGCACTCCGGCGCCCACGTAAGGAATTCCGGCAAGCTCCAGCAATCCCTGCACCGTGCCGTCTTCGCCAAACGTGCCGTGCAGAACCGGAAAGATCACGTCGATATTCGGCAGGCGCTTTGCACTGGCGTGGCCATCGAGTGAGATGAACTTTGGCCCGGAAGGATCGACGGAAGGAATCACCGGCGTTCCCTTTTTGAAGGTCTCCGTAAGTTGCCGGGGTGAGCCGGAGCCCATGAACCAGCGCCCTTCACGCGTGATGCCGATGGGCACCACGTCGTATTTCGCGCGGTCGAGCGACCGGATCACCGATGTGGCGGAGGTCAGCGAAACCTCGTGCTCGCCCGAGCGCCCGCCAAAAAGAACTCCAACTCGAATGCGTTTCTTCACAGAATCTTCTTTCCCAGCGCTGACGCTGCCAGCCCCACGGCCAGAATCGCCGTCTTGTTCAGCACGTCGATGATGGGATTCACTTCCACCACTTCGAGCGCCAGCATTTTTTTGCTGTCGGCAATCATCTCCATGATCAGGTGAGCTTCGCGGAAAGTGATTCCGCCGCGCACCGGCGTGCCCACGCCCGGAGCCTCATGGGGATCGACCACATCCATGTCAAACGAGACCACAAAGCCGGCCGTGCCGTCGCTGGCAGCCGCAACGCTCTTTTCCATAATCGCACGAACGCCGTATTCGTCAATGTCGCGCATGGTGAAAGCGTTGACGCCGGAATCCTTCACCAGGCGGCGCTCGCGGCTGTCGAGATCGCGCAACCCGATCAGGGCGCAGTTGCCAGCCTGCAGCTTGGGCGCGTAGCCCCAGATGTGCGTCAACTCTTCCGGGCCGAAGCCGAGCGAGGCGGCGAACGGCATGCCGTGGATGTTGCCGCTGGGACTCGTTTCCGGAGTGTTCATGTCCGCATGGGCGTCAATCCAGATGCAGCCGATTCGCTGGTTGCGGTCGTGGTAGAGCTTTGAAACGCCGGCCTGCGTGCCCACCGCAATCGAATGGTCGCCCCCGAGGGAAAGCGGAAACCAGCCGTCCTTGACCGCCTGGTAGACGCGCTCGGCGGCTTCGCGGCAGGTCTCGGCAATTTCCTTCAGATACTTGGCGCGCTTGTCGCCAAAGTGCTGCTCCTCGGCAATCCGCACGTGAATGTTTCCGGCGTCTTCCACATGATGGCCGAGAGCCTTGAGCGCCGAATTCAATCCCGCCGCGCGCACCGCCGAAGGACCCATGTCCACCCCACGCCGCGCCTGTCCTAAATCAAGAGGAATTCCAAGGATGCGAATGTTCATAGTAGAAGAAGTATTGCAGGGTTGAACCAGATTTGGAAGTCACTACAGACCTGTGTGTTCGCCGCCGACACCGTAGAATGCACAATGTAACTTCCACCCGGCGGGGTGCGTTACCTCGTTACCTAGTTCCTTCCTCCTTCTGAGCTCGTTTCGCGATGTCCCGAAGAAGGTTAACCAGACAGGGGCGTGCAGCGTTTTCACGGACGAGGAGCAACAGATCTTCAATTTCCACAAGACCAGAGATGCACGCAGAGGTAGTTGAACCAAGCCAACCTTGAGGTTCGTGATCAACAAACTGAATTTCAAATGGGTTCGGCCACCGATAGTGCTGCGAAAAGGCGAACATGTTCGGGTGGCAGTACTCACTAATGAAGCTATAGTCTTCTTCCGATTTAGGATGCTTCTCGCTAAAGCACCTGATGACCTTACTGACGTGCGAGGGATCGGGGAAAATCTTACTTTCTTCTGGGTTCTGCTCGTTCATATACCTGCTGCCTGTACGGATAGGACCGAGAAATTTCCACGCACCGTCTAAGTCATTTGAATCAATGTGCTGTTTCAGATGCTTCTTCACGTAGTAGGCGTGTGCTCCCAGTTCGAACGAAGACCGTGCCACGATGATCGCTGAAGGTGTATTTCCGGCGTCTTTTAGCGTGATGATGCCATTCACCAGGATGCTGAAGTGACGCAACCACGAATAGCAATACGCCCGCACTCCCCAGCTAACCAATTCTTTCGTTGCTGGCTTGTTTGATGGAATGGGAGGGCGCGGCAGAGTTGGGAATCTGCAGCGCATTGTGTGCTGCACAATCAGACGAAGGATGGTAGTTAAATCGCGTTCCTGAATAACCATGCTCGCCGTCCAGTTCAAGGATGGCTCGTACCCCGATTCATCGGGGAGTGCGTATCAAGCTTTTAGGAAAACGCCACGCCTCCACTGCTAGCCGCTTTCATGTCACAGTTTGATTTGACCTCGGGTTCTTCTCTGTGTTCTCCGTGGTCGGCAGGCTTTCACACAGAGTGCACGGAGCCTCTCAGTGGCCTCTGTGTTGAATCTTTTCAGTCCACGGAGAGCGCAGAGAAAAACAAAACCCTTTCGCGGCTGACGCCGCATGATTCTTGCACGCACGCGCGGCCCTGAGCAATCGGGGCCCTTTCGCAATAATCAAAGGCCCTGGGCACAATACCGGTGGCGCGTCTTTCGCCCCTCCGGGGCTCGGGAGGGATTGTAACGCCATTTCGGTCCTATGGCTTGCGCCATGGGCTACATTCTATGGGCCCTCCGGGCCTTAACGCGCCCGCTGCGCACGGCGTGCAAGCCACGAGCGGTGCGAATGATCGAAAGAACCCGCGGTGAGGACACCGCCGCTCCAAAAACAACGAACCGCACCCTTCGCAAACACCGCGATGTATGCGCCACCCGCTGAACCGTGGGGGCAGAGCAGGCCTGAACTGCATGGCAGAGCGCGTATTAACGGCCTTCCACGCGCCAGACAAACTCGACAATGCGCGCCGCCAGCTGGGACAGCAAGCCGGGCGGCAGGTCGTGCCCCATTCCTTCGATCAGGACGAGTTCTGCGCCCGGAATGGCCTCAGCCGTCGCTCGCCCACCGCTCGCGTTGCACATGCGGTCAGCAAGGCCGTGAATCACCAGGGCGGGGACCTCGAGGCGCCGCAAGCGCCCGGTCCGATCGCCAGAGGCGACCGTCGCCACCGCCTGCCGCGCGACGCCGATCCGATCGTAGGCGCGGTCGTAGGCGCGGCCTGCCCGCTCTGCGATTTCATTCTCGTCGCTCGGATATCCGGGCGAGCCTATGGCGCGGAACACCCGGAGGGTCTGCTGGATGACTTCGCTGCGGGTGGCTGCAGAGGGTCCGGAGAAGACTTCGCGGAGCATCTCCGGCGCGGGCTGCCCGACTGACATGTTGCCAGTGGTCGACATCATCGAGGTGAGCGAGCGGACACGGTCCGGATGCTCGATTGCCATCGTTTGCGCAATCGCGCCTCCCATGGACGCGCCCACCACGTGTGCCTTCCCGATGCCGAGCGCGTCCAGCAACCCCGCCGCGTCGGCAGCCATGTCCGACAGCGTGTAAGACGCCGATGACACGTCGCCGGCGAGCGCTGCGGGCAGGTCCGGAGGCGGGGCGCTCGTGATGTGTGTGGAGAGCCCGGCGTCGCGATTGTCAAAGCGGATGACTTGCAGGCCGCCCCGGACGAGCGCACCGCAAAACGCCTCGGGCCAATGAATGAATTGCGCGCCAATCCCCATGATCAACAGCACCGCAGGCGCATTGGGATCCCCAAGGCGCTGGTAAGCAATGTCAATCCCGGCGGGTCCAACCTTCGACGCCTTCTTTTCGACGCTGGAAGCATTCGACCCGTTCACCAGCTCTGTCATACCGATCTCCCCACTTTTCTCCGCGGCATGCCGGCTCCGCCCCTGGCCCTTCCGGCGCCGCCAGTAAACGCCCGACTATTCGCAAAAACCGAAGGCTTGGGCACATAATCAGTGCTGCGCCTTTCGCCCCGCCGGAGCTCCGGTGAATTGTAACGCCAATTCATTCCCACGGCCCACGCTGTGCGCTGAAATCTTCCGCCCCGCCGGGCCCGCAGCGCCAAAAGCAGATGGCACAAATTCGTGGCCGTGCCTCTGTGTTCTCTGTCAGGCAAAAGGCTCCAGGCAATGGGCAGGAAATTTTTCCGCGCCCTTCCGGTTGAGATTCTCTCCGCGCAATCCTTCCGCGTCGCGCCGCCAGAGCTTATTTAAGTAGGCTACCGAATGGCCGGCCATGTTCAAATGAGACGCATGGGATTTTCCCGGCACTTTTCATGCAATTTTCTATCATATTGATAATAAATGCGTTATAAAAATCTTCTGCCATCAGAATACGCTCCGCCTGCGCAAAATTGTTCACTTCGCGCACAGCGAGCAAAATTTACCTTCCGGCCTCCTCCTGCGTGTTTGGACCAACCTCGCAATCGCAAGAGCCTCCTTCCCTTCGGGGGTTTAAAATGACAACTGGGAGGGATGGACGAAGGATTGTGAGGAACGGCATTCAACGACATGTCCGGGGCAAGCGCTGGATCAGTATCCTTGCCGTTTCAGGCTTGGTGATCACCGTCGGAATTGTCGTAGGAACCTACTGGCTGGGAAGAGCCGCCCGGGAGAAGCCGCTGCCGAAGCCGCCGGAGTTGCCCCGGAACGTCAACCAGCAACTCTCTGGAGTCACCTTCACTCGCTCCGACAAGGGCCGTCGTCTCTTCGTCATTCATGCCTCTCGCACGCTCGCGTTCAAGCAGGGTGGCTCAATTGTGCTCAAAGATGTCCACGTTGAATTCTTTGGCCGCTCCGGAAAACGATTCGACGTCCTCACGACTCCGGAAGGAGAATACGATCCCTCCACGGGCAATCTTTCAACTCCGGATGATGTTGAACTGGTGCTGAACGCATCGCCCGGTCAAACGCGCGCCCCCACCTCAAAACCCGGGTTGCCATTGAATGAAGCGCACGCTGGTAACAGCGTCGTGCCGCAACCTGTGTATATCAGGACTTCAAAAGTGACTTCTCGCGAACATGGAACACTGCTTGAAAGCAGGACTCCGGTGCGCTTCCATCTGGGATCCCTGTCTGGTTCTGCCCGCGGGCTCGCGTATGGTACCGGAAAGAGCGAGATCGAACTCAAGCAGGATGTCGAGGCGGTTTTCCGACCCAAGCAGGGCTCACAGGTCAACGAACCCATTCAGCTTTCTGCCAGCCGTCTTCGTTATGCGGGGCCTGGCGAGGGAGTACAACTCTGGGGACCGGTCAAGGTCCGCCAGGGCAGTTACACCCTCACCGCTGAAGAGGGCTCGATTTTGCTCGACGCTCAGAACCGGATTAAGGGCATCCTGCTGGAGGGCAAGGCCCGTGCTTTCGACCGGACGCGGGGCAGCCAACTGCGTCTGCAATCCGATGTGCTGCGGGGCCACCTTAATCCTCTGACGAACCGCCTGACCAGGCTGGTGGCGGCAGGCCATGTTCGTGCTGAGTCGAACCAGGGCAGTGCTCTTGCCAATATCGATGCACACGAGGTGACGCTGAATTTCGATCCGGCCACTCATGTTCCGGCCCACGGCGTAGCCATGGGAAATGTCCGCCTGACAATTGCTCAAACCCAGGACACACGCCGATCCCCTGCTGGATCAGGAACCTTGAGCGGAAAGATTTCGAAGGAAGAGCTCACGAGTGAAGAGATCCGGTTTTCGTTTCGGCCCAAAGGAAAGAACCTCAAAGGAGCCGAAACTTCGGGACCCGGAACTCTGTTTCTGTATCCTGAAAACTCAAAGGCCGGAGAACGTACGGTGACTGCAGCAAGATTCTTTATGGCCTTTGATTCCAACAGCCACCTCGAATCGCTCAGCGGAACAGGTGGAACCAAAATCGTCTTTGCTCCGCCACCCAGCTCTCCGTTACAGGCATCGGCGGTTTCAACGGCCAGGCAGGTGGCAGCAGTCTTTGATCCAGCCACAGAGGCGATCCAATCCGTCGAGCAGAGCGGAGATTTCCATTTCCGCAAAGGTACACTCCAGGCGACGGGTAAAGAGGCCCGTGATTTGGCCGGACAGCAGAAACTGATTCTCACCGGACATCCGAAGGTTTGGGACTCAACCACGCGGGCGAGGGCCGACCGGATCGAAATTCTTCTCGCTTCAGATACTGCAGAGGGGATCGGCAGGGTGCATGCGATCCATATTGATCCTCGAAACCTTTCATCGCTCCCCACGAATGTTGTCGCTGACCGGATGATCGCTGACCGGCGGAGCCAAGTCGTTCATTACGAGGGCCACGTCCGCGCCTGGCGCGGGACCGACGTGGTGGAGTCATCGTCTCTCGACGTTTACAGGAATGAACGCCGGGTCAGCACGAATTCCAGAGTCATAACGTCTCACCTGCAGCCCTCAGCGTCCAAGGCAAACCATGGAACGGGAAGTCAATCCGGCCCGACGCCTCTGACTATCCGGGCGGATAGGCTTGATTACTTTGATGTTGGCCGGAGGGCTCGCTATTCCGGCCATGTGGCGCTCAGCACCGGCGACACAAAGATCGAGGCTGACCGGCTGGATGTCTATTTTTCATCGGGCAACAAGCAAACGGGTACTGAAGTCGAACGTGCCGTGGCCGAAGGACATGTGAAGATTGTGCAGCCCATGCGGTATGCTAAAGGTGAGGAGGCGGTCTATGATGCGCGGACCGGCATGATCGTCATGACTGGAGGACCGCCGACAGTTTATGACACGGAAAAGGGCTCGATGACGGGACAACGATTGACTTTCAACATTCACAATGATAGGTTGCTCGTTGATGGAAACGCCAAATCCCCTGCGGTTTCCAAACACCGTGTCGCCCAGTGAGCGACGATGCATACTCTCTCCACGGTAGACCTGACGAAAGCATACAAGGGCCGGAAGGTGGTTGATAATATCAGCCTCACCATTGTTCAGGGCGAGGTTGTCGGACTCCTTGGCCCCAACGGCGCAGGCAAAACTACCACGTTCTACATTATTGTCGGCCTCGCCAACCCCGACTCGGGCCAGGTTGTCCTTGACGAGGCAGATATCACTTCCTATCCGATGTATTTGAGGGCCAGGAGCGGGATCAGCTACTTGCCGCAGGAACCGTCGATCTTTCGCAAGTTGACGGTGGAAGAGAATGTGCTCGCAGTTCTTGAAACGCTTCCTCTAACCTCACATCAAAGGCGCGAACGCCTGGAAGAATTGCTTGAAGAGTTAGGATTGCAGCAAGTCAGGCGCAGTCACGGATACCTGCTTTCTGGTGGCGAAAGACGCCGCGTGGAAATTGCACGTTCCCTCGTCATCTCGCCATCGTTTATACTTCTTGATGAGCCTTTTTCTGGAATTGATCCTTTGACCGTCCTGGATATCCAGGACATCATCGTTCGGTTAAAGGAAAGCGGCATTGGCGTTTTGGTTACAGATCATAACGTGCGCGAGACTCTTCGCGTGACGGACCGGGCTTACATCATCAATAACGGGCGGATTTTCCGTACTGGGTCCCCGGAAGAGCTTGGAAACGATGCAGAAGTTAAGAGAATCTATCTCGGTGATAACTTTAAACTGGTAGTCTGATGGGTGGCACTCAACCAAGAATCGGCCTGAACCTGAAGGTGGCGCAGAAACAGATCCTGACGCCAGGCCTCGTCCAGATGGTCAGCGTCCTGGCGCTGAACAAGCTGGAACTGCGCGAGATGATTAATGAGGAAATGATTGCCAATCCGGTCCTCGAAGAGGTCCCGGAGGATGCGCCCACGGTTGAGGAGGTCGCTCAAAAGATTGAGACGAACGGGACCGGAGAGGCCCTCCCTGCTGCTGACCCTGCCGAGAACGGAAACCGCGATTCATTTGAAGAGATTGATTTTGGCTCCTTCTTCCGGGATTACCTCGACCCGGGATTCAAAGCGCCCGTAGGGGAAGTTTACGAGAAGACATCCTTCGAGAATTTCCTTTCCCAACCCTCGTCCTTAACAGACCATCTGGAGTGGCAATTGAGCATGTCCAGGTGTTCGGACAATGTGCGAGCCGCAGCCGAATCGATCATTGGAAACCTGAACGAGGATGGCTATTTGACCGCAACAGTCGACGAAATCGCAAGAACGGGACAACATGAACAGGGCGATGTTGAGGCCGCCCTGACGCTGGTGCAGGAATTTGATCCTCTCGGTGTCGCCGCAAGGGATGTGCGTGAATGTCTTTTGCTTCAGCTTCACGCTCTGGCCCCGGACAACACGCTTGCAGCCCAGATTGTCTCCGATCACCTGAAATTACTGCAGAACAACCACTATCGTGAAATTGGCCGCGCTCTTGACCGTCCGGTTCCGGCTGTCGAGAGGGCCATTGAGATGATCCGCAAGCTGGACCCGCGGCCGGGTCAGCGCTACAACAAAACACAGCCCCAACTGATCGAGCCAGACGTCTACATTGTGAAAACAAGTAACGGCTATGAAGTCCGCCTGAATGAAGACGGATTGCCACAGTTGCGCCTGAGCCAGCACTACCGGCGCCTGCTCTCGGATGGGGCTGCGACACGCGAAGTGCGGAGCTACGTCAAAGAACGCTGTAATTCCGCTCTGCAGCTCATCAAGAACATCGAGCAGCGCAAGCACACGATCGTCCGGGTGTGTGAGTCGATTATCCGCCGCCAGGGGGAATTTCTTGATAAGGGAATCGACTTTCTGCGGCCGATGATGATCAAAGAGGTGGCGGAAGAAGTCGGCGTTCACCCTTCCACGGTCAGCCGTGCCGTCGCCAACAAGTACGCTCACACGCCGCAAGGAATTTATGAGCTTCGTTATTTCTTTTCCGAATCTGTGCAGGGGCCTCAGGGAGGGAACACATCGCTGATCCGCCTGAAACGGATTGTAAAAAAGATGATCGAAGAAGAAGACTCCGCCCACCCTCTCACTGATGAGCGCATCATGCGCCACTTGCATGAGCAAGGTTTCAATGTAACGCGACGTACAGTCGCGAAGTACCGTGAAGATATGAAAATTCCCAGCACGCACCAGAGGCGGGTGAAGGGATGAGCGCTACGACTGCATCGGCCATTCGCCAGACATCAAGGAGGTGCTGTTATGGATGTTGATTTCACAGGACGCCAAGTGGATGTCACGCCTGGGCTGCGCCGATATACACATGCGCGTCTGCGAAAGTTGGACCGGCTTCTTCCGGGAAATCCCAAGCTGCACGTTATCCTGACGGCGGAAAAGCACCGCTGCCTGGCCGAAATCACTACGACCTTCCCGGATCAGACACTTGTCAGTGCCATGGAAGCAACAGACCATCGGGGCGCCATCAAGGGAGCGCTCGACAAGCTGGAGCGCCAGGCTGTGCGGCGCCTGGAGCGCAGGAGGACCAAGAAACGCCGGCCTAAACCCACAACGAATATTCTGTTGAATGTTTTGCAGAGCAGCCGGGTGGATCACGAAGAGCGGCTGGCGGTTGAAACGGAAAAGCTTCCTTTAAAGCCCATGACAATTGAAGAGGCCATCCAGTCTCTGGAGAAGGCCAGGAGCGGAGTGGTCGTTTTTCGTAATGCCGAAAGTGAGCGAGTGAACGTTGTTTACCAGCGGCTCGATGGGAAATTTGGCTTAATCGAACCCGAACCATAAGACCCGGAATAATCGAACAATCATCAACGGCCGGACCTACTTCGACCCCTGTTCGGGTTTTACGCGGCCCGAGTTTTCCATTGGATTTGCGCAGCGCCATGAGTACCCGATGAGAAGGACCCATAGCAGGACCGCAATTCGCCGGCTTGTTGTCATCACAGGCCTCAGCGGCTCGGGCAAAGGATCTGCGCTGAAGGCGTTTGAAGATCTGGGTTACTACTGTGTGGACAACCTGCCAGTCGGCCTCATCCCCAAATTCGCGGACATGTGCGGCGCGCCTGGAAGTCACATTCCGCGTTCAGCCGTGGTGGTTGATATTCGTGAAGGCGAAGCCCTCAGCCAACTCCCGGTGGCTTATCAGCGTTTGGACCGTGATGGCCTGAAAGTGTCGGTGGTTTTCCTTGAGGCCACCGACGAAGTCCTGATTCAGAGATTCGAAGAAACCCGCCGGCCGCATCCTCTGGGCCGCAACTTGCCGGTTCGCGAAGGCATTCGCCTTGAAAGATCTCTGCTAAAGCCAATGCGCCAGCTTGCCGACGCGGTCATTGACACCAGCAGGATGAACGTCCACGAGCTTCGTCAACTGATCCAGGACAGGTTTGGAGGCCGCCAGCGCAAGACGATGCTGATCTCCATCCTGTCGTTCGGTTTTAAGCACGGGGTTCCGCATGATGCCGACCTGGTTTTCGACGTTCGATTTCTCCCGAATCCGAACTATGTGTCCGACCTGCGAGACAAATCCGGGCGTGACCCCGAAGTTAAACAATTCATAGAGTCGCATACCCAGACCAGAGAATTCATGAATCGTTTGACTGACCTTCTTCTGTTTTTGCTGCCGCATTACGTACGAGAGGGCAAGAGCTATCTGACGGTCGCGATCGGCTGCACCGGAGGGCGTCACCGGTCTGTGGCGCTTGCTGAACAAATTGGAGACATCCTGGAAGAAGAAGGCTACAAGATCAGGGTCGCACATCGCGATCTTCGGAAGAACCACGCTGCCTGAGGACAGCAGGCTGGCGGGAAACAGAACCCTCGATGGCAAGAAAATCTGAGGAAAACCCAAGGTGACAAAGTTCCTGGCTGTCGACATTGGCGGCACTCACTTTCGCGTGAGTCTGTTCGATGCCGAAGGTCGTCGTCTTCTTCTCTCGGAGGGCGAGACTGAACCCTCCGGCGGACGTGACTGGATGCTCAACGAGATTTGCGGCCGCGCGCAGTCGCTGTGCGCAAGATCCGACGGTCCAGTCAAAGCATGTGGAATCAGCTTCGGCGGGCCGGTGGACTTCAGGCATCAGCGTGTCAGTTCGATGCACGTTTCGGGCTGGCAGGATTTTGAGTTGGCAAAATGGGTGGAGAATAAGCTCGGTATCAAGTGCCGTGTGGACAATGACGCCAATGCCGGGGCCCTGGGTGAGTTCCGTTACGGAGCCGGACGCGGAGCCGAATCGCTTCTTTATCTCACCATCAGTACCGGCATCGGAGGCGGAATCCTGTACCGGGGCGACGCAGTGCGCGGCAAAGACTCCATGGCGGGGGAACTCGGCCACATCCAGGTTTCTGAGGCGGGGGCGCTCTGTTCCTGCGGTGGACGTGGATGCCTTGAAACGGTCTGCTCCGGGACGGCGATCGGTCTCAGGGGACGTGAACTGGCGCGCAGAAAGCCAGAGATCCTGCCGAAAACTCTCGAGCTGTCCTCCGGCGATCCCGAGCGGATCGCAGCAGAAGCCGTATTCCGTGCCGCCGGAGAAGGGGAAGCCGGGGCAATGTTCATCGTCCGCGAGGCGGCACGTGCACTTGCGCGAGTGCTTCTGACGGCCATCCGCATATTAAATCCCGATAAAATCATCCTTGGAGGCGGTGTGGCGCTGTCAGGGAGAATCCTATTGGATCCTGTGCACGAATTCCTGGATGAGTTCTCCGCTCCGCTGCTTGAGCATTCAACCAGTATCGTTCAGGCAGAATTGGGCAAATATTCGCCGCTATACGGCGCTGCAGCCATGGCTATCCAGTTGGCCTGAACAATCTCTGGACTTCGAGCAGGATGGCTTCGTGATAAGACTCTTGTTTTCAATAAATTGCTAATATGGTAGAGTAACGATTGTGGAACCCGTCCGTGGGACGGCTGCTTGACTTCGCATGGGGTCAAGATTAAGATGTAGTTTTTCCACGCCCGGCGGGCTCTCCAGCCTGTGGGTAGGACGCCGGATGAGCCAAGTTCAACGCCTGCTAGGATTTCTCCGACCTTACAGAGTACGCTTTGTCATGGCTGTAGTCCTGATGGCTGTGGTGGGCGCATGTGAGGCGATTACCGCCCTTCTTATCAAACCCATCGGTGACAATGTTCTGAAGCCCGGCACCCCTTCTTCTGGCATCAGCCTGTTCAAGCTCCCCTGGAACCATCACGAACTTTACCTTCGGGACTTTTTCCCGGGGCATATCCACAATGTCTGGACGGTCGTTGTCCTGTCCCTCGTCATTGTGACGATTATCAAAGGGCTTTCTCGGTACACGGCCACGGTCAGCATCAATTTCATCGGCCAATCTGCCGTCCGAAACCTGCGCAATCAGCTTTACTCGAAAATCGTTCAGCAGTCGATGGCGTTTTTCAAACGCAACCCCACCGGCCGACTGATCTCGGCCATCAGTAACGATACAGATCGGATCCAGTACGCGGTTTCGCAGGTCGCCGCCGATTTCTTCAGAAATTGCTTCACCCTGATCGCACTGCTGGCCGTAGTCTTCTACTACGATTGGAAACTGGCGTTGGCCTCCCTCCTGCTGGTGCCGCTGGTGGTCTATCCCTCAGCCAACATCGGGCGTTCGATCCGCAAATCCAGCCGGTCCAGCCAGGACCGCATGGCGGACATTAACAACCTTGTTCAGGAGACCTTCACCGGCATCGGCATTGTGAAAGCCTTTGTAACAGAGCACCTGGAGGTCGCACGGTTCAAAGCCGCCACGCACAAGCTGCTCCATACGAACATGCGCTGGGTGCGGGCACAGGCTGCAACGCCTCCGCTGATGGATCTTTTGACGATGGTGACCGTCTCAGTACTCCTGCTCTACGAGCGCAACGAGATCCTTCACCACGCGCAAACCCTGGGCGGCTTCCTTGGTTTCGTCTACGCATTGTTCAAAATGGGTGAACCCATTAAGCGGCTGACCGGAGTCAACAACGCCGTACAACAGGCGGTGGGAGCCTCTGAACAAGTGTTTCAGTTCCTGCAGGTAAGCCCGGAAGTAAAGGAGAAACCTGAAGCCATCGAGTTGCCTGCCTTCGAGCACGAAATTGCTTTTGACCACGTGGACTTTGAATATGAGCCTGGGGTGCCACTCTTGCGCGACGTCAATCTGCGGATTCGAAAGGGCGAGGTCGTGGCACTTGTTGGATCGAGCGGCGCCGGGAAAACAACTTTGGCCAGCTTGCTTCCCAGATTCTACGACGTTACCCGCGGCCGCCTGCTGGTTGACGGCCACGACGTACGTGACATCAAGCTCAGCTCCTTACGTTCCCAGATTGGGATGGTTACACAGGGCACTATTCTCTTTAACGACACGATTTTCAACAACATCTGTTATGGGAACGGCTCACGGAGCCAGGCCGAAGTGGAGGAGGCTGCGCGTGCTGCACTGGCCCACGACTTCATCCTGGAGAGACCTCGAAAATACCAGGGAGTGATCGGTGAACGTGGCCAGCGGCTCTCAGGCGGGCAACGGCAGCGACTGGCGATCGCCCGGGCGCTGCTCAAGAATTCCCCGATCCTGATTCTGGATGAAGCGACTTCTGAACTCGATACCGAATCCGAGGCGCTGGTTCAAAGAGCTCTGGGTAACCTGATGGCAGGGCGAACTGTCCTGGTGATCGCCCACCGGCTCAGCACGGTTCGGCGTGCGGAACGCATTGTGGTTCTGGACCGAGGAACGATCTCGGAAGTGGGCACGCACGAAGACTTGGTGACGCGCGGAGGAATTTACCAGCGCCTGCACGAACTCCAATTCGTGGATGCCGGAACCTAGACTGGGAGGGACAAAACCAAGGCTGAGGGCGGAAGCTCGTGGAGAACCGGCCATGGCGTTGGCATAAGCTACGATGGTTCGAAGCATGACAGGTTATAGCAAGGTGCGGCGAGAGGAAGGTGGTTTCTCTCTTAACATTGCCGTAAAGTCCGTAAACCACCGCTTTCTTGACTTGCAATTCAGGCTTCCTTCGAGCCTGACTCCGATGGAGCACACGTTGCGGCGGATCGTAAAACATCACGTCAGCCGGGGCCATGTCGAAGTGAGTGTCAACCTGGAACGGACAGGCGGGGAAGAATTAAAGGTGAATCGCGAAGTGCTGCGGTCGTTTGTTACGGTCTGCCGAGAATTGCGCGCTGAACTGGATTCGACCTCAGAGCCTGACGTGGTACAGCTCTTGAGAATTCCTGGGGTTCTCACGACCAATGGTGAACTCACGGAAAAAGAGCTGGCGGTTATCCGGAAGATTCTTGAGCCGACGCTGGAAAGCGCTCTGCAAACACTCAATACAATGAGGGATCGAGAAGGTGCCGCTTTGGAGGAAGACCTTCTTGAGCGCCTCGACGTGCTGGAGTCTCTGCGGAAAGGGATCGCCAAGCAGGCACGACGGATTCCGCAATACGCTCAGCAGCGCCTGGAAAGCCGGCTGCAGGAATTGCTGGGTGCCGTCCATGTCGACGCCGCGCGGCTTGCTCAGGAGGTCGCTTACCTGGCTTCGCGGGCGGATATTTCGGAGGAGTTAACCCGCTTCCGAAGCCACCTTGCCCAGGCGCGGCAACTCCTTGGGGAAAGCCCCGAGGTGGGGAAAAAGCTGGACTTCCTGTTACAGGAATTGAACAGAGAAGCGAATACGCTGCTGTCCAAGACTTCCGATGTTCCCGAAATTGGTGTCGAGGTCGGACGCCAGGCCATTGAAATGAAATCTCAGATCGAGAAACTACGCGAACAGGTGCAAAACATCGAGTGAAGGAGCCCGGACTCAACGAACTGCCGGAGAAGCTTGGCAACATTTTCGTGATTTCTGCTCCCTCTGGCGCAGGCAAGACGACTCTGATCAAAAAACTGAAGGCCTCTGTGCGGGGACTGGTTTTTTCCGTTTCTTACACGACTCGACCACCGCGAGCCGGGGAAAAGGATGGTCGTGAGTACTTTTTTGTTTCGCCTGGGGAGTTCAAACATCGGAAGACGCAAGGCGAGTTTGTGGAGTGGGCGGAAGTGCACAACCATTTTTACGGCACTTCCTGGCTCAAGCTCCAGGAGGCCCGGGAATCAGGGCAGGATATTCTGCTCGACATCGACGTCCAGGGCCATAGGAAGTTGCGGCGGCGGATTCCCGACACTGTGAGCGTATTTGTGTTGCCACCGTCCTTCGCGGACCTTGAAAAGCGGCTAAGGCATCGTCACAAAGATTCTCCTCAGGTCATTGCTGAACGCCTTGCAATGTCGCGCGCCGAAGTGGCACATTGGAGGGAGTACGACTATTTGATTGTGAACGACCGCCTCTCCGCAGCAGCCCAAGCTCTTCGAAATATTGTGCTAGCTTCGCGCCTGCGCCGCCAGTGCCAGGTTAGGCGCATCAAAGAAGTGATAGGAACATTCATTGGAGGATAAATGGAATTGCCGAACAACATTGACAGCAAATTTCGCTACATTCTCATCTCAGCCAAGAGGGCAAGGCAGCTTCAGTCGGGCGCGCGCCCCCTGGTTCAGACGCAGATGAAAAGAGCCACGAAGGTCGCGCAACAAGAAGTGTCCGCCGGCTTGATCCCGTTTGAGCTTATTGACATCAAATCCGGCAATGACAACGACGGAAGTTAGTTTACGGGTGTGGCTGATTCAGCACGCGGGCTCGCGAGCGCGGGAGCCCTTTGGGGGCGAACCAATCCAATGCCTTCCAGACGTCAAAATGAGATGCCGGACGCAGCATTCCATTCCACTTCATGGCTGAGGCGCACGTGATGCGTGTTGCGCTGGGAGTTACGGGTGGTATTGCTGCTTACAAGGCTGCCGAACTGCTCCGGAGACTTCAGGACCGTGGCCTTGACATTCAGGTGGTGATGACGGCGGCAGCTCGCAATTTTGTCACCCCGCTGACGTTCGCTGCACTTTCCGGGCACAAAGTCATCACGGGAATATTCGCTGAAGGCGGCGAAGAACCCAACGTCGAGAGTGCCATCGAGCACATTGCGGTGGCACAGGGAATCGATGCCTTAGTCATAGCGCCGGCAACCGCGAACGTGATCGCCAGGATGGCTCATGGGATCGCTGACGATTTCCTGACCACGCTGTGCCTTGCCACAAAGGCTCCCATCATTATCGCTCCCGCGATGAACGTCAACATGTGGGAAAACGCTGCCACCCAGCAGAACCTGGAAGTCCTGCGCGAGCGCGGAATCCGGGTTCTCGAACCTGACCAAGGTTACCTGGCTTGCGGAATGACCGGCTCGGGTCGCCTGACCTCTGTGGATACTATCGCTCATGCTGTATTTGAAACGCTGCAATTGAAGGACGATCTCAATAACGAAACGATTTTGATCAGTGCAGGCCCGACCCAGGAACCTCTTGACCCGGTCCGGTATATCACGAACCGTTCTTCCGGCAAGATGGGTTATGCGCTCGCCGAGGCCAGCCAAAGGCGAGGAGCAACCGTGACGCTGGTGAGCGGTCCCACGCGCCTTCCGGCGCCTGCTGGAGTAACCATCGAGAATGTTCGCACCACCGAGGAGATGAGAACTGCAATGCTCCGCTGTCTTGACCAGGCGACGATCGTCCTGATGGCCGCCGCTGTTGTGGACTTTGCTCCCGCCAAAATCCAGGCCGAAAAGATCAAGAAGCGCGAGGGGAACCTACGCGTTGAATTTGCACCAACTCCCGACATTCTCGCGGAGATTTCTCGACGGCGAAAACCTCATCAACTTATCGTGGGCTTTGCTGCGGAAACGGGCCACACGCTCCAAAATGCTGCTGCCAAGCTGCGGGAGAAACGTCTGGATCTGATCGTCGCTAACGACGTCACGCAGGAAGGCGCCGGATTCGATTCCGACACCAACATTGTCACGATTATCTTTCCTGAGGGGCAGGCGAAACAGCTTGAAAAGATGAGCAAGCTGGACGTGGCGAATGTCATCCTCGACGAAGCTGTCGGGTTACGGTCAGTACGAGCCGAAATAAACAACGGGTAGGCCTTCAGCCGTCTGGTTTTCAAAGCATGGATGAACAGTTGCGAAGAAAAGTTGCTGGCATGCTCAGGTTCTACCAGGAGCTTGGGATCGATGAGTTTTATGTCCGGCGATCCAAGCTCACGGACGTCGCGACCGAATCCCAACTCAGTCCCTCAGACAACAATACGAAAATCGATGCCGTTCCTGCGCGGAGGGATGCTGATTCAGGGCCACGGCCGCCCCGGATCGAGTTTGGCAAGATTCCTGCCCCACTGCGGAGTGATGCTGTCGTATCACCCCCTACGGCCTCCCCGGCAGGCCCGATTCCGCAGTCCATGAGCCTGTTTGAATCGTCTTCACAAGCGATATCCCCGCGCGAAAACGAAACGCTCGATCAGATCCGTGAAGACCTGGGCGATTGCCATCGGTGCCGTCTGGCGGGAGGACGCCAAACGATTGTTTTTGGCCAGGGGAATCCTCACGCCGAACTCGTTTTTGTTGGCGAAGGTCCGGGCGCCGACGAAGATGCGCAGGGTCTTCCCTTTGTGGGGCGCGCCGGTCAACTGCTGAATCGAATGATCCAACTTGTTGGTATGAAGCGCGAGGAAGTCTATATCTGCAACGTCGTGAAATGCCGACCGCCCGGGAATCGCACGCCTCTGCCGGACGAGATCGAGATGTGCTCTCCGTTCTTGCTGCGCCAGATCCGCGCGATCCGTCCTCATCTGGTCTGCTGTCTGGGAGCGCCGGCGGTCAAGACCCTTCTTGGGGTCAAAGAAGGCATTACGAAAATCCGGGGACGGTTTTATGACTTTCAGGGGACGAAAGCTCTGCCGACATTTCACCCAGCCTACATTCTCCGCAATCCCCGGGAAGAAAGGATCCTCCGGGAAGACTTCCAGAAGATCGTTGAATTTCTGAACTCCTCCCGCTGAAGTCGCGCCCGCCGTCGGCCATGTGCGTGCCTGCCCTTCCGCAAAGGATGCTATGATGCTTCTAGGCAGCCGCTGCAAAGGGGTCATGCAATCAGGACTTACGAGTTGCCAGCAACCAGAATAGTTTTCCGATGGACCTTAAGACCAAAATCCTGAATCCGCACATCCCGCTTTGCTTCTTCGAGATGGTACCGCCCGTGGCAGGCAAGCAGGAAGCGCTCGATGCCGCGATGGGGGAGATTGCCAGGATTCAACACCTGGCCGACGCCATCAACATTCCGGAGATTCATGACGAATCACGGGGAAGCGACCGGACCTTCAAATTTGTTGAGCGAGTCGAGCCACGGGTCTTGGGCCAGAGAATCCAGCAGAAGTTCAACCTCGACATCGTGATCAACCGTTGCGTGGTCTATCAGACTGATCAGGTCCGCTGGATTCGAGAGACAAGAGATAAGTTTGACATTCACAATTTTGTCCTGGTGGGCGGTGAATCAAGCCAGATTGAATATCCTGGACCCAGCGTCACTCAGACAGCGCAGGACGTTCGAGCGGCAGGATTGCCCGTGACCCTGGGAGGGATCAGCATTCCCAGCCGCGCCCAAGAAGTGGACCGCATCCGGCGCAAAGCGGAGGAGGGACTTTGCTTTTTCACCACCCAGGTGCTGTTTGACTCGAACGATATCGTGTGGTTGGTTCAGCGTCTTAACGGGCTTGGGGCCAGGATATTTCTGAGTTTTGCTCCCGTCAGCCATCATCGTGACATTGATTTCCTGCGCTGGCTGGGAGCCGATTTGCCGGCTGATCTCGACCACTTTCTACTCAATGGAACCGCTGAGGAGAAGATTTCGCAGCCTCGTGCAGAGGATGCCTTCGAGCGCTGCTTAAACCTGTCACAGAGAATCCTGATGGATGTTTTCGATAACCTGCCGCCTGACCCACCACCGCTGGGAATCAACATCGAACACATTAATCGCCGTAATTTCAACTCCGCGGTCCGGATGCTGGACAAGCTCGGAACCTTTTATGCAAACCTTGTGGCGGCACGGCGGCGCGCTAGCTTTGTCTGAACACATTAAAGATTGGCCCCGAAGACAGAATCCTCCGCCTTTCGGTCTGCCGCGAAGCATTTGAAGCCCGGAGACGGAGGTGCATTTTTGTGCCGGCACCAACGTATTAAGCTTCGATTGGCTTTCAGACTGGCCGAAGGAGGAGTGATGGAACTTCTGGTGCAGCGGCAGGGACGTCAGGAAGAACTTGCCGCGGCGTGTTCCTGGCCGGTGTGTTCATGTGTATCGAGGTAACGCTGGCGGCTTTCCAGAATCGCCCGGCGGGCCTCCCGGGGTCCTTTCCATCCTTCCATGCGGGTTTTCTTTCCCTCGAGTTCCTTGTAAATGGTGAAGAAATGCTCAATCTCGGTCAGAATGTGAGGAAAGATCTGGTCAATGGTATGGATCTGATCATAACGGGGATTGCGATCGGGAACAGCAAGGATCTTAGTGTCCGGACCTTGATCGTCAACCATGGCAAGCAACCCCACCGGACGAACTTCCAACAGGCATCCCGGGAAAGTTGCTTCATCGGCTGAAACGAGAACATCAAGGGGGTCATGGTCCTCGGCCAGCGTGCCTGGAATGAAACCGTAATCACCCGGATAGTGCATCGGCGAATAAAGAGTGCGGTCCAGCCGAAACACCCCAAGCGCCTTATCGTATTCGTACTTGTTGGACGAGTTCTTTGGGATTTCTACAATCATCCGGACAATCTCCGGCGACTGCGGACCCGGGTCAAGAGTATGTATAAGATTCGTCATTTATTCAGCCTATCCAAATCGCGCTTTTATTGCAACCACGACAAATCAGGCCGCTCTCTACTTCCGTTCAGCACGGCAACAGGGTATGAATGGGATTCCAGGACCTCATTTCGTCTTGAAGGGGTTTGTGTCGGCCCTTTCGCCTGGCATGATCCTATCCACACTAGCCAACCCTGTTTGTGTAGCATAGAATCCTGCCATGGACGCAAACAAATCCGGAGCCAAAACCAGCAGCCGAAGGCGGGCTCGACCCACCCTGATCAGTGTTGCGGTTCTGGCAGCCATAAGGCGCCCGCTCACCTATTCCATGTCTGAATCTCTCGATGTACGGATCGGACACCGGGTGCTGGTACCGATTGGCTCGCGACGCGCAACAGGAATTGTTCTCTCCGCGGCGCCGCCTCTGCCTCCTGGCATCGAGGCAAAGCCGGTCCTTGGGGTGCTTGATCCCGAACCCGTCCTTTCTCCAGAGCTTCTGACCCTCGGACACTGGATAGGTGAGTACTACCTGGCGCCTCTTGGCGAAGTCTTCCGTGCCATGCTGCCTCTGCGTTCACAATCGCGAAAAGTGCGCCTGGTCAAGCTGACGGATGCCGGACAGAGGAGCCTTCGTGAGATGTCTGGCGGTCTTCTGGGGGAGGCCAGGCAGAGCGCAGAAGTAAGCCTGCTTCAATATGTGGGGGATCATCCCGGCGTGACGCTTGAGGGACTCCGCCAGAGATTTAACCGGATCTCACCCGACCTCATCCACGAGGCAATGGGAAAGCGACTCCTTGCGCTTTCACTTGCTGAGCGCGAGAGAGGTTCGAGAAAAGTGCTGGCGGTTCGTCTGTCGGGCCCCTTAGGCGGTGAAATGCCGAAGTTGTCGCCGGTAGCGCGCCGCATTGTCGAAGCACTCCAGCACACCGGTGAGGTGAATGATCACCGGGCCCTTCTTAAATCCGCCCACGCTTCCCTCTCTCATTTGAAAAGACTGCACGAGCAGGGACTGATCCAATTTGCTGACCCGGAATGTGCAGCAACTGAACCCTTCTCGGCATCCGAGCCTTCACATACGCTGACCGCAGCGCAAAAACGCGTCCTGGAAGATCTGACCGTCAAGCTCCATCGCCGCGAGTTCAGCACGGTGCTGCTCCACGGAATAACGGCAAGCGGAAAGACGGAGATTTACCTGCGCCTGGTTGAACGCTGCCTGGAATCCGGCCGGACCGCCTTGATCCTTGTGCCGGAAATCGCGTTGACCCCCGCCATTCACGAGCAGTTTCGAACGCGCTTTGGAGGACTGATGGCGGTGCTGCATAGCAGCCTGACAGAAAGCCACCGCCACGACACCTGGTGGCGGGTGCGCCGGGGCGAAGCCCGGGTGGTACTGGGAACGCGATCAGCCGTGTTTGCGCCGCTGGAGAACCTGGGTGTCATTATTGTGGATGAGGAGCACGAATCCAGTTACAAGCAGGAAGAAACTCCGCGCTATCACGGGCGGGATACAGCCGTAGTGCGGGCCCGGTTGTCCAGGGCTTTGATCGTTCTCGGGTCAGCCACACCCTCGCTCGAGAGTTATGCCAATGCTGAAAAAGGGAAATACGACCTTCTGACACTGAGCGAACGCGTGGGCCAGCGCCCGCTTGCCAGCGTCGAGATTGTCGATATGCGGGAGGAGTTCCGGCAGACACACACACAGGTGCCCATTTCACGCCGGTTGCGCGAGGAGGTGGAGGCACAGATTCGGTCCGGGAAGCAGACCATGTTCCTCCTGAACCGGCGTGGCTACTCCTGGTTTCTCCTTTGTCGTAGCTGTGGCCAGACCGAGCGATGCGTGAACTGCTCGATTTCGCTTACGTACCATCGGCGTGAAAACCGGCTGATCTGCCACTACTGTGGCTACCAGGCTTCGGTTCCGGTGCGCTGCCGCTCCTGTGACAGCGAG
Organism: Terriglobia bacterium; assembly: GCA_046705285.1. Lineage (GTDB taxonomy): Bacteria > Acidobacteriota > Terriglobia > UBA7540 > UBA7540 > SCRD01. The sequence goes on along the minus strand of JBJKQK010000099.1, from coordinate 28,583 downwards.
TACCTCTATTTTGTTGGAGAAGGAACCGAGAAGCTGGAACAGAAGCTTGCTGAAATGTTTCCTACTGCCCGGGTGGCACGGCTTGATCGCGACGCAGCCCGGCGGCCGGGCCAGTACCTCAAGATTCTTTCGGATTTCAGGGATGGCAAAATCGACATTCTGGTGGGAACGCAATTGATTGCCAAAGGGCACGATTTTCCCGGGGTCACACTGGTGGGCGTTGTTTCGGCCGACACGTCCCTCTCATTGCCCGATTTTCGTGCTGCTGAACGAACCTTTCAGCTTCTTACGCAGGCCGCGGGACGTGCCGGGCGCGGAGACTCGCCAGGCAGGGTACTGGTTCAGACGTTCTACCCGGAGCATTACGCGATTCGCTTCGCCGCCGAGCAGGATTACGGCAAGTTCTTCACCAAGGAGATGCATTTTCGGCGCATGATGCACTACCCGCCGGCCACTGCACTGGCCAACATTGTGGTCCAGGACAGGAAGCTTGATCAGGCCGCGCAATATGCTGCAGAAGTTGGCAAATTCTTCGAAAGCTCGGGCGAACTGACCCGCGCAGTCAGAATCCTGGGCCCTTCACCTGCACCACTCGCCAGGATTGAGGGCTTATACCGCATTCAGTTCGTATTGAAAGCTTCGTCCCGCTCGCGGCTCAACGCGCTTCTTCGGAGCTTGGCCGAGCAATTTGACCGGTGGGGTTTTCCCTCGCATTCAGTCATGATCGACATGGACCCCGTCAGCCTGATGTAGCAAAAGCGTGCCGGTTTAAGAAGCAACACAAGCGCGGGTGATGGTTCCACAGCCGTTGCGGGCAACGCCCCTTTGGGGCGGGGTGCATGGCGTTCATCCGATGGGAACGACCTTACCACGGTTCAACTTCGAGGTCACCGGTTGATAAGAACTCCGCTGCTAAGCATCACGCAAGGGAATAAAGACTTTTCAGGGAAGCGACTGGAGTTCTTTTCCCGGCTTAAATCGGACTGCCTTGCCGGGCAGAATATTGACCTCTGCGCCGGTGCGCGGGTTTCTTCCAATGCCCGTTTTGCGAGGCTTTACATTGAAAACTCCAAATCCCCGCAGCTCTATCCGCTCTCCTTTGGCCAGGGCCTTCTTCATCGATTCAAATACGGTTTCGACCGCAATCTCAGCTTTGGTCTTGGTAATGCCAGTACGGTTGACAACGTCATTAACGAGATCGAGCTTAATCAATAGGAACCTCCTGAAAACACAGGATTTCATCGTAGAAAGCCCCTTCGCCATTGTCAAGTTGTTTTCTCCTGTATTATGATGCGAAGCTCTGTCTGCTTTGACGGGGCTGTCCGCCAGGGTCAAGCCGCTGGGTTCTGTGGAATAATTTCAATCAGGGGAGTATCGATGTCTATCAAGAATGATCGCTGGATCCGCCGTATGGTTCAGGAATGCCAAATGATTTCGCCGTTTGCCGAAAACCAGAAACGGGACGGCGTCATCTCGTATGGACTTTCATCCTACGGTTACGATTTGCGTGTGGCCGATGAATTCAAGATTTTCACCAACGTCAACAATTCCATCGTGGATCCCAAGCTTTTTGACGAGCGGTCATTCGTGGAATTCCAGGGGCCGGTCTGCATTGTTCCGCCCAATTCCTTTGCGCTGGCCCGGTCGGTGGAATACTTCAAGATTCCTCGCAGCATCTTAACGATATGTGTTGGGAAATCGACCTACGCACGCTGCGGGATCATCGTGAATGTAACGCCGCTGGAGCCTGAATGGGAAGGATTCGTCACGCTCGAGATTTCCAACACCACTCCGCTCCCCGCGCGTGTATATTCAAACGAAGGTCTGTGCCAAATCGTGTTTTTCGAGTCCGACGAAGTCTGCGAAACCTCCTACAAGGACAAAAAAGGCAAGTACCAGGCGCAGCAGGGCATCGTGTTGCCTCGAATTTGATGAGAACTTGCCTCAAACTGAATCTCTTTCTCCTCTTGACACTGGTCTGTTTTGAGGGGGCGGCTTTGTGTGCCAGCCACCAACAGGCAGCGAAAAGTTCAACCCCGCAAGCAGAACAGGCTGTTACGTCCAAGACCCAGCCGCCTCCAGTCATTAAGGGGTATGAACTGTCGCCAAAGAAAAAAGCTGAGGCTGACGCGCTTTCCAATATCGAAAATGCTCTCTATTTTTCGGGCGTCGCTCTTGCCTTCCTGATTTATTTCTTTTTTTGGCGTGCAGGAATAGCGGCGTCTTTCCGGAACTGGGCGCGCCGCACCTCCCGCCGCTCCTTTGTGCAGTGCTTTGTCTTCGGATTGCTATTCTTTTGTGCCGTGACCGTGCTGGAGTTCCCTTTCGATTACTACTCAGGTTTTGTGGTCGGGCACCGGTTTGGCCTCCTTAACCAGACCTTTGGCTCATGGATGGCAGACTGGGGCAAAAGCGTCGCGATTTATATTGTCGTGTCCGCATTTCTGGTCTGGGTCTTTTACTCAATCGTACGGCGCAGCCCGAGCCGATGGTGGTTTTACTTCTGGGCTGCGACGATTCCGATGACGCTGTTCGTCATTTTTGTTTTACCCTGGGTTATCACACCGCTGTTTTACAAGTTCAAGCCGCTTGACAATACCCATCCTGCCCTGGTTACCCAGATCGAGAAAATGCTCCATCATGCCGACCTCAAAATACCACGGTCCCGCATCTTTGAGATGGACGCCAGTGCAAAGACCAACACCATTAACGCCTATGTATCCGGTTTGGGGGCCAGCAAGCGCGTGGTGGTGTGGAACACCGCCATCAGAAAACTGACGGATGATGAAATTCTGGCAGTGGTTGGACATGAGACCGGGCATTATGTCCTCCATCACATCATCAAAGAATTTGTCCTCATTGAACTGGTTACGCTCGTCTTTTTCGGGATAGGGTTTGTCGCACTAAGAAGGTTAATTAGCCGGTTCGGCCCCCGAACAGGACTGGAAGGTGAAGGAGATCTGGCCTCCTTGGGTTTGATACTGATGGTGCTGACAGCACTGACTTTCTTCTCTTCCCCGATTGTGAATGCCATATCGCGACACTACGAACATCAGGCCGACCAGTTTGCGCTTGAAGTAACTCATGGCGTCATAGCGAATCCCAATGCCGCAGAAGCAGCGGCCTTTCAGGTGATAGGCGAACAGGACCTTGCTCCGCCCCATCCCAATCCTTTCATCGTGTTCTGGCTTTACAGCCACCCGCCCATCAGCCAGCGCATCCGCTTTGCACTGCACTACAAACCATGGGCGGAAGGTAAACCCATGAAGTTCATTCACCCTGGGAAGTCTTGATCCGAGTGTTTTCGGGGTGGTGGCTGACCCGATTATGCCTTGTCTGGAATTCCGGCAGCCTCATGGGCTGAAGCGAGGTCGGCTTCAATCATCATTCTGACCAGTTGTGGGAAGTCCACGGTCGGCTGCCAGCCAAGTTCCTGACGTGCAAGACTGGCATCGGCCCGCAAATCGTGAATCTCTCCTGTCCTGAGCAGGTGCGAGTCGATTTCCACCCAGTCTTCAAACGAGGGAAGTTCCGCATCCCCGGAAATTTCATTGAGTTCCACCAGCACCAGCCGCAGGAAATCCTCCACGCTGTGTGAGGTTCCCGTACCGATCACGTAATCCTTCGCCGGGCCATTCTGCAGCATGGCGTGCATGGCCTTCACGTAATCGCCTGCAAATCCCCAGTCGCGCCGCGAATGCAAATTCCCCAGCTTGAGTTTGGTCCGGTCACCCAGCGCCCATCGCGCTGCTGCACGGGTGATTTTTCGGGTCACCATTTCCGGTCCGCGTCTCGGAGATTCGTGGTTGAACAGAATGCCTCCGACGACGAAGAGTCCACGATGCCGGTATGCCTCGGCCAGCCGGTGGGCCGCCATTTTTGACACGCCGTAAGGAGAGACGGGATTGAAAGGCGTCTGTTCATTACAGATGCAGCCGGTGTTCCCAAACATCTCGGAGGTTGAAGCCTGATAGACACGCGTGTCGGGCTTCTGGCGTTCAACAATTTGCAGAAGGCGCACCAGCCCTCCTACATTAATATCCAGAGTCTCAGCCGGACACTCCCAACTGGTCGGAACAAAAACCTGCCCGGCCAGGTTGTAGAGTTCGTCGGGCCATGCTTTCTGGAAGGCCACAGCAAGTGACTCTGCGTCGCGCATGTCGCCATAAACGAATTCAATCCGGTGAGCGATGGGTTCAAGCCAGCGGAGTGTCGCCAGTTCGCGTCGTATTAGCCCCCAGACCTCGTAACCGAGATCGAGCAGGTATTCAGCGAGGTAACTTCCGTCCTGGCCTGAAATTCCGGTGATCAGTGCTTTTTTCATTTTCAAGGGTCTTTCAGGTTAGCCACATTCGAGAGCTCCGGCAAGCTTGAGGTCTCGTAGTCAGCAGACCGGGTAGCAGCCCGCCACAGCGCCGCCCATATTCTACCAGGGTCACATGGCCAAAACTTCATTATAGACTTGCAGATTGGCTTGTGCAGTGCAACGCCAAGAGAACATTTTTGCACGGGCAAGCCCCCGCTCTATCAGCGCCTTGCGCAGGTCTTCATTCTCGACAGCCGTGGCCACCTTTTCAGCGATATCTTTCGGTTCATGGGGATTGACGTACAGGGCTGCATCGCCTCCTACTTCGGGCAACGAGGACGTTTCCGAGGCTATTACCGGCAACCCATGAGCCATTGCTTCCAGAACAGGAAGGCCAAAACCCTCCTCGAAAGACGGAAAAAGAAACACAGTGGCGGCATCGTACAGGATGGGAAGACGTTCCGCAGTTACATAACCGAGCAGCGCCACGCGGGAGCCCAGTCCTTCAGTCCGAATGAAGTCGTGGATCGCTTCGCTGCCGTGCCCGTCCCCGCCTGCGATCACCAAACGATAACGCTCCGGCAGATACCGCAGCGCCTTCAAGGCGTTCAGCGTATTTTTCCTGGTTTGGATCACTCCAACGGTGAAAATCATTTCATTGCCCTTCCCCACTACCTGTTCGCGCTCAAACGCACGGCGTTCCGGGCTGAGAGAAATCCGGGGAAGGTCAACGCCAAAAGGAATCAGGCGTATTTTCTCGCGAGAGACGCTGGTGTGCTTCAACAACTGGTCGCTTGTGTACTGCGAGGGGGTGATGATGCAAACGGCCCTCTCCACCGCCTCCAGCAGCAGGGCGGAAAACTTTCGCTGAAAATCCGGCGTTGAGTAATCTCTGCTTGTCAGAGCAAACAGATCAATAACGGTTACGATCTCCTTTTTGAATCGAAATGCCGGGGGGCGTTGCACCAGACTGTGAAACACATCTGTCTGCCACGGCAGCCAGAAGGTCCACGGGTTCTGGTAGTAATGCACGGAAAAGCGCAGCCTGTTGGAGCCAGCCGCGGGCTTTGGACAAAGGAATTCCCGCCGCGATCTGAACCTTGAAAGCCGGTAGCAGAGCCGATAATGATGCTGGCTTTCTATCTCGGCAAGAGACTCAATCAGCCTTCGGCAATACACCGCTACCCCGGAAGGCTGCGGGCCAACGGTGTAGGTAGCATCAAGAGCGATCGTCGCCATCAAATGGATTGTCGGTTCTACAGCGAGAATTGTCGAATGATTTTTCCGCTGCGAACCGGAAGGAGAGCTACGGATGTGACGGTTTCACAACGGTCTCAAGGTCGTACTCCTTGATTTTCCGATACACGGTCGTCTTGCCGACTCCGAGCAGCTTGGCAGCGCGGAGCCGGTCGCCGCCCGTCGCTTCCAAAGCCTGCCGGATGGCATCGCGCTCGATCTCCCTCAAAGTAGAAAACCGCTGCTCGCCGCTCTCACTCTGTATTGAATAAAGCAGATTTGAAGGCAGGTCCCTCACCTGAATCTCGGGGCCCGACCCCAGCGCCAGAGCGCGTTGAACGCAGTTTTCGAGTTCGCGGACGTTGCCGGGCCAATCGTAACTCATCAGCCGGCTCATGGCATCGTAAGAAACACCCTTAATGTCTCCAGCAGTCCCGCTGTAGCGGTCGACAAAATGATGCACCAGCAGCGGAATGTCGTTCTTCCGGTCCCGAAGCGGGGGCAACTTGATGGAGACAACATTAAGCCGGAAGAACAGGTCTTTGCGAAAAGTGCCGCGCGTAATGGCTCCCTCCAGGTGCTGATTGGTGCCGGCAATAATGCGAGCTTCGAGCGGAATCCTCTGGTTGCTACCGACAGGACGCACCTCCTTCTCTTGAATAGCCCGCAGGAGCTTTGACTGGAGTTCCACCGGGAGTTCCGCGATTTCATCCAAAAAGACGGTCCCTTTCCCCCCAGCTACCAGCAAGCCCGATCGGTTCTGGCTGGCGCCCGTGAAGGCCCCGCGAACATGACCAAAGAGCTCGCTTTCAATCAGGGTGGAAGACAAGGCGCCGCAATCAACGGGAACGAACGGGAGATCGCGCCAGGGTCCGTATGAGTGAATCGCACGTGCAACCAGTTCCTTTCCCGTGCCGCTTTCTCCCAATACCAGTACAGGATGGCGCTTGACGGCCACCTTCAGTATCATTTCGTAGACTTTCTGCATCTTCGCTGCAGCCCCAACCAGGGCTCCCAAACCCTGCCGTGTTGCAAGTTGTTCACGAAGCAGACGGTTTTCTTCGGACAGTCGCTTCTTCTGGACAAGCCGTCCAAGCAGGCGCTGCAATTCGTTCACTTCGAACGGGCCGATCAGGCAGTCTTGCGCGCCGTGCTTGACAGCCCGGCGCGCAAGATCGGAGTTCGCAGGCCCTGCCAGCACGATAACGTCTGCTGCAGGTGAAACTCCCAGCACAGAGTTGACGAAATCGCGTACATCAAAGCCCGGCATCTGCGCGTCAGCGAGAATGATGTCAGTCCCGCCAGTTCTGAGGATTTCAAGAGCTCCTGGCACGGATTCAGCCGAGTTTACGCCAAGCCCCATCCGTGCTGCTGCTCCATTGCAGAGGTCCCGGAGGTGCTTTTCGTGCGATACGACGAGGAGGTGGGCATGGATCATTATGTGAGTCCTATCAGGTGCCTGAACGAATTGCAAAGCGTGCTCAGTATAAGAACGGTACTTGAACAAAGTCAAAACAAATCCCGTATTGGAACTCACGATTGGATGACTTTCCCGAAATGGGAATATCACTGGAAAACAGCTCGCAGCGTACTGACTGATGCCGAGTTCAGGTGGGACCCGCTTTTGATTCCGCCTTGCGCCATACCTCGGATTCATTTCAAAGTTTAGGCTCGACAACTATAATATATTGGTGAGTCAAGGAGAGACAGGTGGCAAGGCAAGCCAAAATCCTTGTGGTTGACGACGATGCCAGTGAGCGCGAAGGCCTGGCTGAACTTCTGAAAATGTGGGGATACGAAGCCGACGTTGCTGCTGATGGCCGGCGAGCTTTGGAACAGGCAGCTGCAATTAACCCCAGCATTGTGATTTCCGATCTTCGCATGCCCGGCATGAGCGGCATGGACGTGCTCAGGGAAATCCGTGAGTCGCGTCCTGATGTGACGTTTATTATGCTGACCGGCCAGGGAACAATCGAAGAGGCAGTTGAAGCCACCAAATTGGGCGCTTTTAACTTTCTCGAGAAGCCTGTCGATCCGAAGCGTCTTCAAGTCGAAATTCGCAACTGTTTACAGCGGCGTGAAAACGAGCTGCAACTTGAAATTGCCCAGCGCCGACTTCGCGAGGCCGGCATTCTGGGGCAATTGGTGGGCGGCTCGAAGAAGATGCAAGGTGTCATGTCCGTCATTGCCGCAGTAGCGCCTTCACGCGCCAGTGTTCTGATAACTGGTGAAAGCGGAACAGGCAAGGAACTGGCGGCCCGTACCATCCATGAGCTCAGCCCGCGGAAGAGCAAGCCTTTCGTGGCCGTCAATTGTGCTGCAATTCCCGAGACCCTGATGGAGAGCGAGATTTTCGGCCACGAAAAGGGAGCCTTTACAGGGGCTGTGGAGCGCAGGATGGGGTGTTTTGAACTCGCCGACGGCGGCACGCTCCTGCTGGATGAGATCGGCGAGATGCCTGCACAGACGCAGGCCAAGCTCTTGCGGGTACTCGAGGATTCGAAGCTTCGCCGCCTGGGCAGCAAAAACGAGATTTCGGTTGACGTTCGGGTGCTTGCTGCAACCAATAAGGTTCCTGAAGAAGCCGTTGCAAACGGTGGGCTTCGAAGTGATCTTTACTTTCGCCTTAACGTCGTGCAGATTACAATGCCTCCTCTGCGAGAGCACCTGGACGATTTGGAACCTCTGACGCAAGCGCTGGTCGAAGAGTTGAATCGCAAACATCACACGCGAGTTAAAGCCGTAGACAGCAGCCTGCTTGAAGCTCTTCGGCACCATTCGTGGCCAGGCAACATCCGCGAACTGCGCAACACGCTGGAGCGCATGATGGTTATGAATCCCGGCGAAATCCTTCGCAACACAGACCTCCCCAGCGATTTTGGAAAAACCGCAACGGCCGCCGTGAACGACAATCTTCATCTGCGTCCCGGGATGACGGTCGGGGAGGCGGAGCGGCGCCTGATCTTTGAAACGCTGTCATTTACCGGTAATAATAAGACCCGCGCAGCAGAGATGCTGGGTATCAGTCTAAAGACTCTTCATAACAAGTTGAAGGAATATGAGGCTGAGCCTCAAAGCTAAGCTGACGGCACTGATCGGACTGTTGGTTCTGGTCGTGGTGTTAGCTATCTCTGCCCTTTATTTCTCCATTCTCACGCACGAGGCACTCGCTGCTGTGGGACGCAGGGGAAGATATGTGGCAGATGAGATTTATCATCAGGCTCAGACCGTCCTCGCCCAGAGTCATTTGCCGGCGGGCATGAAACCATCGGATACTCAGGCAGTTCTCAAGTTCATTCAAACGCGCCTGGCTGAGGATCCCAACCTGAACTCGGCGATTGAGTCCGCCGTGGGATATTCTCCGACTACTTATTACGCTGCAATAACGAATACCAAGCGAATCATAATTGTCCACAACGACCCGACGCAAATCGGCAGTGTGTTTACCCCTGCACCACCCTTTGATGAACTCTTGTCTTCGGGCTTCTTGTACCAATTGGAAGTTATCTATGGGCCGCCCAAAGTGTATGAGATTGTCCTGCCGATCAAAATGGGCGATCGCCCCCTCGGTGACGTCCGGGTAGGAGTGTCAACGGTCTTCGTCGCCCACCAGTTGACGCCTGAGTTGCGCAAGGCCTTGCTGCTTGCTGTCCTGGCACTCCTTTTGGCAACTCTTTCCGCGAGTCTGCTCTCTTACGGCGTGCTTCGTCCTCTCAAGACTATTTCACACAGCGTTGACCGCATGGCGCGAGGCGAATACACCGAGCCACTGAAAGTCAACCGCAAAGATGAGTGGGGAATTCTCTCCTCCAAGTTGAATCTGCTGGGAGAACAGATTCGAGGCGAGAAAACAGCATTTACAAAGTTCAGGGAGAATCTTGACCAGCTCTTCTCCAACCTTGCGGACGGCCTTCTGCTTTTTGACAAACAGGATCAACTGGTTCTCGCCACTCCTGCCGTGGAGCGGTTCCTGGGCTCCGACCCCGCCTCGTTGCTGCATCGTAGTGCCTTTGAAATCTTCAGCAAGGATTCGTCAATGGGTCGAATGATGCGTGCGGCCTTCGAAGAAAGGGAACCTGTGATTTGGGAGTCCAAGGAAAAGGACGAGGTGAATGGGAATCCTGGCATTGTGGCCAGCGTACAGTTCGCGCAGACTGAGGGCGAACCGGTGGGTGCCCTGGTGACGATTCGGGATGCCAGCACTCGCGCCAAACTGGAAGACCAGATCGCCATAGCGACAAGGCTGGCGGCTCTGGGCCGGATCACTTCAGGAGTTGCGCACGAAGTTAGAAATCCTTTGAACGCCATGGTCTTGCAGTTGGAAATTCTCAAGGCCAAGCTCGCAGAGCACGGTGCAACCGTCAAGCCTCAACTTGACACGCTTTCGTCAGAGATTCGGCGCCTCGATCGTGTTGTTAAGACGTTCCTCGACTTTACGCGCCCAGTTGAGTTGCGCCTTAGCGACACCGATCTGGAGGAAGTTGTTCGAGAAGTTTTCACCCTTGCGGAACCCCAGGCACGCCAGAATCAAGTCCGGCTGGTGATAGAGAAGGACGGCCTTGTCCCCAAGCTGAAAGTTGACCGCGACCTTATCAAGCAGGCTCTTCTGAACCTCGTGCTGAACGGGTGCCAGGCTATGTCGTCTGGAGGTGTGCTGAAAGTACGGCAGAAGAAATCCGAGCGCCGCGTGGAGCTTGATATTGCGGATCAGGGAGAGGGAATCCCACTCGAAGTGCAGCCTAAAATCTTTTCACTTTATTTCAGTACCAAGCCCGGAGGTTCTGGCGTAGGCCTGGCAATGGCCTACCGAATTATTCAGATGCATAACGGTTCCATTGACTTTTCAAGCGAGCCTAATCGCGGCACAACCTTTCGAATTACCTTGCCTGTTTGACCATCTCTTCAGCCTTACCACGCCGTCCTGAGCCTGCTTGTAAGAAAGACAGCTAGCAACTATCCCTCAACGAATATCGGGAGTAGAATAGGCTCAGAAATGGTCAAAGGGAGCGGAAGAGGGCATCCTTTCGCTGCCAGGAGGCGCGGGGAAAGCGATCTCCTGCGCCTACCAAACCTAGGTTCAAGAGGAGGAGCCATGGCCCTGAAGAAGCTCCAGAAGTTTTTCGCTGGACCTGCGCCGCATCTGTCGCGTGAAGACGCCATGAAGATATTCACCCGTGATCAATTCCAATGCCAGTATTGTGGACTGGATGGGCTACACCAGTTCACAAACTGGCTTATCCTCACGGTTGATCATGTTCACCCGCACGCCCATGGCGGGACACGGAAAATGGATAACCTCGTGACCTGTTGCCAGCCGTGCAATGTCATTAAGGGGAAACGGCCGTTCAAATCGTTCGAAGACGCCAAAGCCTTTGTGCTGAAAAGGCGGAAAGAATGGGAGCATCTTTACACGCAGCAGGCAAAGGCAACTGAGAGAAAGGTTGCGAGCCACCAATCCATTTGACAACATTGGTGCTCGCGCGTGAGCAATTCTGCCGCGAAACGGGGGGCGTGTAGCCTGACGTGGCAAGAGTATCCAGGCCAGGGCGTGGTCATAGCTGCGAGTACGGCGCGCGGTTTTCTGGTACCGAGTTGAGGGGAGGGCTTGGCCCGTGTCGTAAAGCGCAAGATGCCGCTCAGGGCTTCAAGGGGAATCTGCATAGCCTCCCACGCGTTTGTTGAAGTGATAGAATAAACATATTTTGAGCTGGAAGGCGATCGTTTGCAGTTTCGCAATGATATTTGGCGGATGCCCCAAAAGGCAGACAGGGCCGAAGATTGTCTATGTCCCCACGCCACCGCCGGCTGCAACCCCTTCACAATCGAACCAGGCAGTGGTCATCCAAGCTCCAGTTCCTCGCGCACCCGTAGTCATTGTTCCTGAGCTTCCACCGCCGGCAACGCCTGAGCCGACGCACCGCAGCCTTGCACCTTATCACCGCCCGGAGGTGAAAGTTCCCCGGCAGGAACCAGCCGACGTTCCTGCACTGCAATCGGGATTGAACTCCGGCCGGGCGGTTGAACTGCGAAACCAGATCATCAAGTTGCAGAATGGAATTGAGGAACGAATTGTGCGTCTCAGCCGGGAGTGGCTCACACCAGCTCAGCGGGGCACTTTGGAAGGTGCGCGAGGCTTCCTTCAGCAGTCTCAGCGAGCACTTCAGGAATCAGATTTGCAACGAGCCGACAACCTTGCCCATAAGGCTGACCTGCTCATCAGCACAATCGAACAGAACCCATGACCGAAGCGACCCTTTGCTGCTCCCTAGCCGAGAATCGATGGCCGTAATTCGACAGTCTGAAGCGTTCTCAGGATTGCTATGATTCAGGCAGCCATGTCCCGTTCTTTTGACATGGCGACCTGGAAGAGGTGAAATGACGCGATACTTTTCTGCTCCTGGCTGCCGCGGACGTCAAATGGTTGGTGTGGTACCTAGTCAAGGTGGCGGCCGCAAGTTGGCCGAAGCCGAACCCTAACCGGCAGGCCGTCGAAAGGCTCTCTGAAGCCAACTTCGTCAACTGTGAATGGAATCATGCCGATCAATCTCCATGCGGAACCCCAGGGAATCTTGGAGTGTTGAACTTAAAGCTCACATCCACTGATGGCGATTCGAGTAGAAGGTGATCTGGCGTTCGGGATATTTCTCTTTGAAAGCTCGATATCGGCGCAACACCTTCTCGTACCGATGATTTGAGGACCTCAGTTTGCGGTGGGGCAGCCGAATCAGGGCCTCTTCGACGCTCCAGATGTTTCTCATTGAAAACCGCCAATCAGTACTGACCAGGGTCCGCAGGTCAGCCAATGCGTACCCTACAATTCGTGCCTGCTCATTCACGAAAGGGTCAACGTAACTCATGACGAGATGGCGCAGCGTTCGATAGAGGGGTCTACGGCCCTGCAAGCTGAAATCACGCGATTGGCCAACGGCTCCCCACCTTCCGTTCTTGCGGAAAGCAAACACAACGTGGTCCAGGTGGTCTTTGGACTCCAGGTCCAGCAGCAACGGCGGATAACCGTGCTGTTCAAGGATTGTAGCCGCCACTAGTGCAGCTTCCAAGCAGTGGGCGGTCCGGTGCCTTAGCGTACCGCGAAAGCTTCGCAGGGTTTCCCCCCGCCTTTCGCGATTATAAGTGAATGTCCGAATGAAGCTCTGCACCTGGCGAGGTGTTCGAGACCCTTGAATGACCTCCCACTCCTTCTTCGTGAAGGCTTCGCGCCGGGGCAGCGAGTCCAGTGATTTCGAACTGGCTTCCCAGCGGCTCGAAGTTAGTCTCCCCTTCCCCATCGGTCATACCAAAGCTGAAAGCAGAGGAGCGTCCACAGTGCTTTCCTATGATCGGCACGGCCCGACGAATGTTCCCGGAGCATCTGGTGAACATAGGCGCTATTGAAGAGTCCTTGGCGCTTCAGCTTCCTTTCTTCCAGAGTTTCTGCTACAAGCGGTCGGAGTTCATTGCGAATCCAGCTTGCAATCGGAACTGTAAATCCTCGCTTCTGGCGGTAAACAATCTTGTGAGGCAGCCATTTTTCAACAGCTTTCTTCAAAATATACTTCCCTTTGAATCCCCGCATCTTGAGATTCGTCGGCAGACCCGCTGCAAACTCGATCAGGCGATGGTCCAGAAACGGAGTTCTCATTTCCAGCGAGCACGCCATACTGGCTCGGTCCACTTTCACCAGCAGGTTGTCTTCGAGATACATTCGAAAATCCAGATAAAGCATTTCTGCCAGAACTTCATCAAAGCGGGCACCTTCCAAAATTCTCGGCAAGGGATTGAAAATCACGCTGCTCGGCGGATGTGGCCCGCCCCATTGCGGGCCAAGGAGTTGGTCGAGTTCGATCTGCGAAAACATGCCAAACCACGTATGATGGCGCACGGCCGGGTCTTTTTCGGCATGGCTAAGAAATCGACGAAGGAAAAGCCCCTTAGGCACGGCGTTTGAAGAGACGGGTAGAAGCTGCCGCAGGCGGTCAAAAACCTGCCGCCGCAAGACTTTAGGAATTTTCAGATAATATTCGGCTGCTCGCGCTCCCAGATAAGTGGGATAACCGCCGAACAGTTCGTCGCTGCCCTCGCCGCTCAGAGCAACCTTGATGTGTTCCCGTGCAAAACACGACAGGAGATAAGTGGGAATGATGGCGGGATCAGCCATCGGCTCGTCCAGATGGTTGACCAAGGTCGCCAAAGCGCCCCGCATGGTTTTGTCATCTGCGACCAGGACATGATGCCGAGTTTTGAAGTGCTGGGCGACGTATGCCGCATACTGTCCCTCGTCGAAGGAACGCTGGGGAAATGAGACTGAAAAGCTATTGACATTTCCAGGGGAGAGATCACTCATTGCAGCGACCACCGTGGAAGAATCGATGCCACCGCTCAGGAAAACACCCAGAGGCACGTCGCTGACCAGGCGTGAGACGGCCGCCTCCCGCACCCGCTCCCGAAGCTCTTCACACGCGTCCTCTTCCTGCTTCGGGGTCATCCTTCCCCGTTCCGGCGGTCGCAAATAACTCTGCATTCTCCAGTAGCACTCGATATTCGTTCGGTGGCGTTCAACCACCATCAGGTGCGCGGCGGGAAGCTTCTTGATTTCGGCATAAACCGAACGGGGTGTGGGGAAATAACCGTAAAAGAAGTACTGTGACAGGGCTTCGGGATCGAGTTGCCGGCTGACGCCGGGATGTTCCAGAATCGATTTAATTTCCGAACCAAACACCAGGGTGCTGTTACGCTGCCAGTAATAGAGCGGCTTTTCGCCAGCACGATCGCGCGCCAGGACCAGACGTTTTGTGCGCTCATCCCACAACGCAATGGCGAACATGCCATTCAGGTCCCGCACGAAATCAGCGCCCTTTTCTTCATAGAGATGGGCAATCACTTCGCCGTCGGATTGCGTCTTAAACAGGTGACCGCGTTCCACAAGGCCTTTGCGTAACTCGCGATAGTTGTAGATCTCCCCATTGAAAACCAGCGTGACCTCGCCGGTTTCGTTGGATAGCGGTTGGTCGCCCGTGTTGAGATCGATGATGCTTAGTCGGCGAATGGCGAGAGCCAGGTGTGGCCGCACGAACTTGCCCTGGCTGTCCGGTCCACGGTGCCTGATCTGGCTGGACATTCGGTCAATCACATCGGGTGAATCAAGGGGTCTCAGGTCGAGATTGTGAATGCCGCAAATACCACACATGAGGTTTAATGGTTGCGAGCCTGTCGATCAGTTTCAGACGGGCGCTCAGTTCCCTTTCTCTTGCGGACTAGGCTGAGGTGGGTTGGCGGGCACTTCCCAGACTGAATATTGCCATCCCGTCCACATCGGGTCCAGCCTGGGGATGGTTTTGGCCAATTGGGCCACCTCACGATTTCGGACCAGCACGAGCATGGGCGTTGAATCTCTCCTCGCCAGCCATTCCCGCTCTGTCATCACCAAAGGCATTCCTTCGGTCGCCGCGGGTGCAAGTCTTCGCGGCAGTTGGCCTGTCTGAATTTCTTTTTGGATCCTTGGCCACTGTGTCACAACGTAGTTGCTGGTAAGTTCATCCGCGGTCGATGAAACCAAGCCGACTGGCCTGCGCAGATAGAACGGCAGACTGGTCCGAAAGTAATAAAAGCCATAAATGGGGAGATTCCTTTGCGGATTCTCGAGTATGGTTCGCGCGAGGGCCCGGCTCGATTTCGCAGAGGCAAACAGTTCCAGCGGATGAAAGCAGCGGATCAGGATGAGCGGAAAACAGCACGCGACCAGCACGAACATGATGATCGTCGGACTTCTTCCCCGAGCCCGCGCACAGAGATCTCGGCCAATAATTCCCAGAGCACCCAGAATGACGCCCGTGTACAGCAGTGTCGGGCCCAGCAAGGCAAGAACGTCGGCGGGCATTTTCTTCTCGAGCCGTCCGTGCGGAAAAAGGAAGTGCTCAAAATGCGGCGCTGCCGCAACGATAATTCCCAGTGCAATCAAGGTTGCGAATCCGCCTGTCAGCCAGTCGGGAGTCCGGCCATTGCGTTCAGCCTTTGGCGCCTGCCACACTTTACCCATCAGGATACTGAGTGGAACCATAGCGGGAAGAAAGTAGCCGGGGAGCTTGGATTTTGAAATCGAAAAGAAGACGAAGATAACGCCCACCCAGCTCAAGAGGAAAAGTACGGAAGCCTGTTGTGAATCCCGGAGCTCCTTCCATCGTCTGACCCGGTGAAACACCGCATAGAGCAGGAAAAAGCTCCAGGGTAAGAAGCCGGCGAGATAAATAATGAGGTAGTAATAAATCGGGCCGGGACGATGCGACTGGGGGGTCGCAAACCTTTCCAGGCTCTCCTGCCAGAAAGCGTATCCGGGAAAATCCGGGTGACGCACTGACACAGCGACAAACCATGGCAGAGTGATGGCAAAGAACGTCACAAGCCCCAGGCCCCAGTTCAGCTCCTTCAACCTCGCAAACTTTCCGCGCAGGGCTTCATAAGCCGCAATCGAAAGCAGT
Source organism: Terriglobia bacterium (assembly GCA_046705285.1). GTDB lineage: Bacteria > Acidobacteriota > Terriglobia > UBA7540 > UBA7540 > SCRD01. The sequence continues at coordinate 12,569 of JBJKQK010000099.1, read as the reverse complement.
GGGAGCAGGAAGCCTACCGGGCCCTTTGTCAAAGTTGCCAGCCCCATCGCTGCGAAAAATAGGATGTCGAGTAACTTTCGCTGTTCAGAACCCGCCTCCCGCAGCCAGTAACAAACCATCGCGGCGGTGACAAAGAGGGTCAGTGTCATATCAAAGATGACCTCGCGTGCGAACACCACCACCAGCGGCGAGGTGGCAAGGATGATTCCGGCATAAAGCCCGGTCGAATTTCCGAACATCCTGCGCGCAAGGAACCAGGCGAGAAAAACCGTCAAAAGCGCTGCCAGCGCGGAAGGAAAGCGTGCGCTTGCCTCCGATAGCCCCGCCACCTTGAATGACGCGGCCACCGCCCAGAAATAGGCGGGAGGCTTGTCGAGGTAGGCAAAACCATCGAAGTGAGGGACGATCCAGTTCCCCTTGGCCAGCATCTCCCGTGCCACTTCCGCGTTTCTGCCCTCGTCCGGCTCAATGAGGGCAAGCCGTCCGATGCCCGCGAAAAACATGCAGCAGGCCACCAGCAGCAGGAGAAGGATATGAATTGCCGAAAGCCTGCGATGCGACACATTCTCAGAAGCTGTCTTATCTAATTGTGAAGGTGTTTCAGCGCTCAAAAAGCCTTACAAACCTCCGTCCAAGGCCGGTTCTAAAACTCGATAAAGGCCGTTCGAGACGAGAACAATATGCGACGGCCGAAGAAAGTCTACCATGATCTATAAGTTGACTGTGGAAAGCTGAATCGCCTCGCAGAAATGCAATTTGTCCCTCAAGGCTTGGAAAACTGGCTGGTTTCCATCAGGCCAAAATTCCCTTCGGCGGCACAGCTGCATCAATTGGTCTCTGCATCATTTCTCTGCTGGCTGTTCAATATGGACCGTGTGATGCTCAGCGGAGTCTTTCTCAATTAACTGCAGGCCGGATTCATATTCGATGTAGTTCTTCTTCATCCAGCGCACCGCCCAGACATCATCAAGCCCTTTCACCAGCCGGCCCCACGTTCCATACTTGGTCGCTCCTGCCAGTCGCGGGTGATGGGAGACCGGGACTTGCGTTACGCGATAACCGCGCATCTTGATCAGCGTGGGCAGAAACCGATGCATTCCTTTGAAGAGTTCCAGATCCTCCAGGCATTCACGCCGGTAGGCCTTCAGAGTGCAACCAGTGTCAACAATGTCGTCACCCGTCACCCAGTTCCGAAAGCCGTTCGCGATGCGTGAGGAAATGCGTTTCCACATCGTGTCTTTGCGCTGGGTTCGGACACCACACACGACATCCCACTGTTTCAGCATTCCGGCCAGCCGTGGGATTTCCTTCGGGTCATTCTGCAAGTCGGCATCGATGGTTGCCACCACATCTCCGTGCGCCAACTGAAAGCCGGCGGCCATTGCCGCGGTCTGCCCCAAGTTCTTCTGGAAATGGGCAATACGGATCCGTGGGTCATTCGCCTGGGCTTCTTTCAGCAACTCCATCGATCGGTCGGTGCTGCCATCATCGACAAAGAGGATTTCGACCGTGCCCTGCCAGGTAGACATAGCCTCAGTGATTCGCTCAACAAGGGGGCCGATATTAGCCTCCTCGTTGTAAACCGGGATTACGATCGAGAGATTTTGCATCGCAACTTTGGCTGAACGACTGAATTGGCGTGACTTTTGCATCCTTCCCTTACACGAGGAATTCTAGCATGCCCGTGTACGCGACTCTAACAAATTACCTCAACGCAAGCCTGTAATATCATTGGACTTTACTCTTGCGGAAAGGTTAAACTGCTGCAGGGTGGGGGAACCAAACCAGCGATCCCGCGACTGCGGGGATGCTGACGCGAGCCGCAGGTCTTTCAGCGGCAGAGAGGTGCATATGATCAATCCCAGAACCCGGATAGCGGCCTTGGTGATGACCATTGCTTTTGCCTTCGGTGGTTGCAGTCTTTTCAAGAGCTCGAGTTCCCCTGGCGACGCGGCCATTGTTGCTGCTATCCAATCCAAGCTGTATCAGGACCCGGTCTTGAAGACGCGAGATATTCGCGTCGTCTCCCAGAAGGGAGTGGTTGTCCTTTCCGGTACAGTCGGCAGCAATCAAGAGAAGGGATCGGCTGAACAGTTGGCTCAAAACGCTGACGGCGTCAAGCAAGTTATTGATGAACTGCAGGTGGATCCCTCGCTGGCCGCTTCGAATGCTCCGGAACCATCGGCGCAACCTGAAGGCCAAGCTTCGCGACGTCGCTCGCGCTCCATGGCACAAAACGAACCTCCACCCGAGACGCCCTCTCCGGCCCAGGAGGCTGCTCCTGTCGTGCAAGAGTCCCAGCCGTCGAACCAAGCCCCTCCGCCACCGCCCCAGCCGGTGAGCGTGACGATTCCGGCCGGAACGGTCATTCCCATACGCACGATTGATCCCATCGATTCCGCAACCAGCCAGACCGGCGACGAATTTGCCGCAAGCATCGACTCGCCAATAGCGGCGAACGGTCAGTTGATAATTCCCCGTGGTTCCAATGCGCGTCTGAGGCTTGTTAGCGAACGCAATGCCGGCCACATTAAAGGTCGGTCGGAGGTTCAACTCCAGCTGGTTAGTGTCACCATAGGCGGTAAGGCCTACGCAGTGAACAGCGGGATCTACCAGCAGGTAGCGGCAAGCTCGCGCGGCACGCAGACTGCCAAAAGAGTCGGCATCGGCGCCGCTTTGGGAGCGGCGATCGGAGCCATTGCGGGCGGCGGCAAAGGCGCGGCCATCGGTGCGGGCATCGGTGCCGGAGCGGGAACAGGTGTTCAGATGGCAACCAAGAGCCAGGCTGTCAAGATACCGTCCGAAACAAGAATTGATTTCACATTGAGCAGTCCCCTCAGGGTCATGATGAACCCGTGAAATTCCGGGGGGAGGACATCTCGGTCAAGCCAGACGATAGCCGCGCTTGCGCCAGCTGGAGAAGGCTGTCGCCAGCTAGTGCAGTAGGTGTTGCCATGTGTCGTTTTCGACACTCAACATCACCTTAATTCAAATCTGTCCATGCACTTCCATTCTTGCGGTCTGCCGCTGACCCGGTAGAGGGCCAAGCAACATACTTCGAATGTCCGGCCTGACAAGAAGCTGCAGGCAGCGGCGAACTCCTCCTTGATTGTGACTGGAAGCTTTCCGTACACCAAGCTCAGATGCGGCATGTAGGCCGCTTCGTCCTGGGGATCAAAGGCTTCATACGCTGTCCGGTGAGCCTTGATGAGAGAATCGTCTGGAATTACGTTGATGAAAAGGCAGCGGAAGTATTCCTCACTGTATCCGACTTCGCCCAGTTCAATCCGGAAGGGCTTGATAAGACGTGCCACCAAAGCTGACTCTGCCACAGCTTCATCTTCGGGCGCTGTGATTCCGCCGACCAGCGTGACGTGAGGCCCAAACAATGGTGTGAAGAATCTCTGGCTGAGCCTCGAAATCTCATCAGCCAGAAGGCTGAACATCGGCTCTTCCGGCAGCAACCAGAGCGCAGAGCCTTTCCCAGCCGGTTCCGTGTCCGTTGACATCCCAGCCTCCGACCCGGCATCAAGGTTGCTTTTTCGGAGCAGATGGGCTGCTCTCAGCCTTCTTCTTCGGGACGCGCCCTCCCTTGAAATCCGGCAGAACATTTCGCATGTACTTGACTGAACCCGACCCTCGATAGTCTTTGAAGCCCAACTCGTTCTGGCATCCTGCCAGGTTCGTTTCCATGGTCAGGAAGATCTGGTCGTGGTTACGCAGGAGGAAGGAGAGATAGGGTTTCAGCGACTGCTGCATCGTCAGCATTTCGTTCCAAGCTTGGTTGAGCTCTCCTTCCAGGCTCAGATTGTTGTAGCGAGAGACAGTTGCTGTCAGCGCTTCGAGTGGTGGCAGCACTTGGCTGATACCGGCATAAGTTTCAAATCCCAGATACGCACTGTCCACTCTGCCGTCAAATCGCCCCCTGTTTTTCTCCAACCCGGCAAGATTCTGGCGCAGCATATCCAGGTTGCTATTGAACCCGCCAAGAACCGCGGCTGGCATTTTCATTTCTTGCGGGTGAATCTGCGTCAAAAGATCCTTGACGCGAGCTTCTGCTTGCCACAGTCTTGCCAGGAAGACATGAACCTGCGCAGGTTCCATGTATCCCGGCTGGTTCGCCATGGAACGCGGTGGCGCCTGGAGGTATTGAGGAACCTTAATCCTTTCGGTTTGAATATGTTCTGAGGGCGGAGCCGCAGGCTCGGACTTTTTCGTTTGCAGTCCGGAAGCATGGGCCGCCGGCAGGCACGAAGCCAGTATCCCTAAGGAAATCAGTAAGGCAAAGAACCTCATGGTAACTCCCATATTTGGACTTTTGATCCTCAAAAAAACAGCATGGCAGGCCGAGGCGGGATTAGTCCAGATGTTTTTCCCAGAGGCTCTTGACCCCCTTGCGAGACGGCGACATAATCGTCAATCATGAAAACCAAAATAGTTCTTGCGGGAACCGTTGCTGCGGTTTGCCTGGCTGCTGCGTCGGTTTTGTTAAACGGAACGCCTGAAGCAGACTCCAGCGTGGGCCGCCCTCCTATTCTCGGGATCGCCAATATTGCTCTCAGGGTTAGTAACGCTGCTGAAGCTCATCATTTTTTCGGCCAAATTCTGGGTTTTGATGAGCTGCCCTTGAATGAAACGGCCGAGAGCCAAATGAAGTATACATATTACAAGGTGAACGACAATCAGTTCATCAAGGTCTCTCCCACGCAGACATCCTCGGCTGAGGATGGCCTGATCCATATTGCCTTTCGAACCACCGATGTCCGCGCCTTGCGCAGTTACATGGCTGCCCACGGCGTCAATGTGCCAGCGTCGGTCGAGAGGGATCCCCAGGGCGATTTGAGCTTCAACATCACCGATCCTGCCGGCCACCAGGTCCAGTTTATTCAGTATCTTCCTGGTTCTGTTGAAAGCCGCAACAAGGGGAAATACCTCTCAGCGGGGCGCGTTTCCCACGAGATCATTCATGCGGGCGAGACAGTGTCAGACCGCGCCGCCATGAACCACCTTTACGGCGACATTCTGGGTTTTCGCGAAATGTGGTATGGCGGCATGACAAATAAGCAGACGGACTGGGTGGATATGGTTGTCCCCAACGGGCAGAACTGGCTGGAATATATGCTGCACGTCCACAATCCTTCGCCGCGGTTGCTCGGCGTAATGGATCACTTCTCGCTGGGGGTCAAGGATCCGAGGGAAGTCTACGCCACCGTCAAAGCTCGCGGACTTGAGAACGCCTCAAAACCTCAAATTGGACGGGACGGGAAATGGCAGCTCAATCTTTACGACCAGGCCCTCACGCGCGTTGAAGTGATGGCTTTCAAGCCGGTGCGCAAGCCGTGCTGCTCGCCCATGCGGTCATTTCGCTGAACCGAACCTGTGTCGCTGGCGTCAGCGCCCCGACGAATCGTCGGGTGGTGATATTTCTTCATTTTCTCTATTGGCTCGGGGGCATTTGCCCCTTTTGAGCTGCCGTCACGGTGGCGGGGGAAAAGCCGGCGACCGGCAGCATGCCGTCAGAATGGAATCAGCAAAATCACGGGCGGTGGCAACAAACGAGAGGTATGCGACCAGAGCGATGACCGTTGTTCCTCTGGCCAGATGCTGAGGAAGAGTGCCACTGAGGCAATCAGGCCAACCCAGATCAATAGATGGAGCGCGAGGGAGCCACATCCGAACCGGGGCAGGATGGGCACAAGCCAATAACGCTCCATCCCTAAATGGCTTGCGACATATACAAGACAATCTTGGGGAGGAAGAATTCCACGTGGGCCCACCAGTCCCTCGATTTGAAATGCCAGTGAGTAAAAGGCTGAGAAAAAGATCAAGCCGAGGGCCCGAAGGAATAGCCAACGCGGCCAGAGAAGCCCCCTCGAATCCGGTTTCTCGGGACCGAATATCCGGCGGAGAGAGGCTTTGATGTCCAGGTCCATGGGACCGATCATTGTACAGGCAACCCGTTAAATCGACGCCGGGTTTCTCTGCCTGATTTCAGCCCGACCGTCAAGCCCGGTGACCACGATCTGCAATCTCCTCGTTGCTTTATTTGCGTTCGAGCGCATAAACTCATTTGCGTGAGCTGGCAGGCGCAAGCGCATGAGGGAGCGCCGCGCAAATGCCCGTGAGATAAGCGTAATGTCCTGGAGGGGAGGAAGAACCTTGCTTCGAAAGAAAAGCAGTGCGGCGCTATGTTTGGTTTTGCTGATTGCAACGACTGTTGGTATTGCTTCAACCGCTTCAAATTCTTCGGGCGTGCCGACGTACACCGTCTCACTGGATGGCAAGTGGGATTTCGTCACGGACCCATCCGGCTCCCTTAAGATTCAGGACCTTGCCTCCCAAGAAGACGAGAGAATAATTCAAGTCCCGGGATCGTGGCAGTCGCAGTTTTCAGATCTCCGGGATTACGCCGGCATCGCCTGGTATTGGCGTACAGTCCAAGTTGGTCAGCTTCAGCCGGACCAGGTTGCCGTTTTGAAGTTTGGTGCGGTTGATTACCGTGCTGTGGTTTACGTCAACGATCAGCAAGTGGGATCACACGATGGCGGTTATCTCCCGTTTGAGTTCAACATAACTTCTTATCTCAAAACAGGCGAAAATCAAATTGCCGTGAAGGTAGCAGACCCTGGAACGAATCCCAGTGATGTGGAAGGAATCAAGTATGCTGAGATACCTCACGGCAAGCAGGACTGGTATGTCCAGACAAGTGGGCTATGGCAGAGTGTCGAAATCGACATACTCCCGCAGGTTCACCTGGGACTGGTCCACGTGACCGCTGGCGCCGACGGGAAATTTGCTATCAGTGCGCATGTAGTGGGCGCTCCTTCATCAGGGGGGCCCCCAGCGACGACGGTAGGGGCGGAAATCGTAGATCCCAACGGCGCGGTCGTTTGGAAAGCGCCGGAGGGTGAGGAAACAGGACAGAGCGTCTATATTTTCTCCGGCAGCCTTTCAAATCCGGATCTTTGGAGCCCATCCCACCCTTTCCTTTACACACTGCGCGTGTACACCAGCTCCGGCGATCAAAAGTCGTATCGCTTCGGCTTTCGAACGTTCGTGACGCGCGGCGGGAAGTTCTACTTGAACGGCCACGTGGTCTACTTGCGCGGTGCACTTGACCAGGCTTTTTATCCAGAAACAATCTACACGCCTCCCTCGCTGGACTTCCTGAAGAAAGAGATGCTGGAAGCCAAAGCTATGGGCCTGAATCTGCTGCGCTGCCACATGAAAATACCGGATCCACGCTACCTCGAAGCTGCCGACGAGACGGGCATGTTTGTCTGGTATGAGATCCCCAACTGGGACAAGCTCACACCGGCCTCCGGAAAGCGCGCGCTTGAAACCCTGCGTGGAATGGTCGAGCGCGACTGGAACCATCCTTCAATCATCATCGTCAGTATCGCGAATGAGAGCTGGGGCTTGAATCTTAGCCTGGCCCCTGACCGCTTATGGCTGAAGGACGCTTACCATGAGGCAAAGCGGATTGTTCCGGGATGGCTGGTCGATGACAACAGCGCTTGCTGTGATAATTTTCATATCGCGACTGATCTGGCCGATTTTCACCATTATGATTCCATTCCTGACCATGCCGCTGACTTCGCCCGTTTTGTCGGCGACTTTGCAACCCGCCCCAGCTGGCTTTTCAGTCCGTATGGCGATGCTGAGCCTAAGGGAAATGAACCTCTGGTTCTATCGGAATTCGGCAATTGGGGTTTGCCTTTTGTCCCGGAAAAGAAACCCTGGTGGTTTGCCAGAGGTTTTCATGGCAGGAAAATAACGATGCCTGCGGGTCTCGGGAAGCGGTTTGAAGAATACCAGTACAACACGCTTTTCCCGGACCTTCACGCACTGGAAGCGGCAACGCAGACGCATGAGTTCAACTCTCTGAAATACGAGATCGCAAGTATACGCATCCACCCCTCCATCCAGGGTTACGTCATCACGCAATTAACGGACGTGATGTGGGAATCAAACGGGCTGATGGACATGTGGGGCCACCTCAAGAACTTTTCGGCAGCTCTCGCGACCATCCAGCACAATGATGCCGTTCTGATCCGCCCGGCGAGGCACAACTACTTTGACAGCTCCAAGGTCACTGCCAGTGTGTACTTTTCGAATTACGGACAGGAAGAAATGAGCGGGGCAAGGGTCAATTGGAACGTGGAAGGAACGCCGCTCCAAGGAAGTTTTCCGGTCGCCGGGGTTCCGCTGGCCTCCGCGGCGAAGGTGGGCACCATCACTTTTCGAGTTCCCTCCTCAAAAGCTCCTTCTCGTAACTTGCTGGCCGTTCAGGTTGTCGCGGGCGCAACAGTCCTGGCCAAAAATTCTGTCGCCCTCTATTTTTATCCGCATGAGACGCCCACGCTGCCACCTCCGATTAATTTCTACGATCCCCGGGGAGGTTTGGGCCAGCTCGCGAGTGAAATGCAGGATCGAGACTACTTCGAGACCGCCAGCGCCCGGGCTCACCCGGTGCTGATTGCATCGACGTTTGATGACAACGTGAAGAAAGCGCTTGAAGGCGGGAGCACCGTAATCCTGTTGGCAGGTGGACCGGAGTCTATTGCCCCAAGTCTTAAGGTAGTGCCGCGCTCCGAAGACGACCTCAGTGGGAACTGGATTTCCAACTTTGCCTGGATCCGCAAAGACCAGCCCCCTTTCAGCAAGATCGGTTTTGAAACTCTTACTGGTTTTGAGACAGAGCTCTCGACTCCTGAAACGGTTGTCGTTGGTGTCCCGCCGCAGGATTTCAAGGACGTGCTGGCAGGAGAATTTTACGGTTGGCTTCACTCCAATGTGGGGACTCTGGTCCAGGCGCGTTATGGGAAGGGCAAACTACTAATCTGCACCTTTGCGCTTGCTACCACATACGGTACGGACCCATATGCCACCTACCTATTGGATGCCCTTGTCAATTATGCTACGTCGAATTTTTCGCCCAAGTTAGACCTCACCCCGCACGCTCCCTGAACTGTTGCAAAAATATCAGATCCTGCGCGACGGGCGGGTTGGCGCATTTCAGTCACACTTCGCAGCTTCCTGTTGTGGGAGCTGGCCCAGAATGCAAATGGAAAGGGAGAGAACTGGGTTTACCTCCCACTCTGGCGAACGTCAAGGGACTGCGCTGATAATCACGAAGGCGAAACACCTGGTATGCCGGATGCTGGTCCTGAATCTAGCGCAGCCCAGAACTGCGGGAATCAGTGAGCAAAGGATGAGCGCGAGAAGACAAGTTCGTTTGAAGCCGGGCCTCTGATCTTCTTCGGCTGTGCTCACCCTGGTCCGAACACTCGGCGAATTTGGGCGAACCTCTTGTCAACTGGCGATAGATGCCGCTGTCGGCAAAGACAGCCTTGACATAGACTCGAGTTGTGGGAAAGGGGATTGATTCCACAAATTCCTGCTGATCGTGGTACGATCGCTGGCCGAGCCATTGGTCCACCCTGGATGGACCGGCGTTATAGGCTGCCAGCGCTTCCGCAGCATTGCCATGATAACGCTTGAGAAGCCCGCGCAGAATCGTGCATCCGGCGCGCAAATTGTAAGCAGGAGCGTAAAGCCTGCGGGCGACAATGCGGCGATAGCGCCGGGTACGAGCAACGCTTGATGCAAGAACCTGCATTAATCCCCGGGCGTCCGCAGGAGAAGTTGCACGCGCATTGAAAGCCGATTCCTGCCGGATGAGCCCCATGACCAGATACAGATTAAGGTGGTATTGAACGGCGTAGCGCCTTATGAGGGTCATATAAGCCTTCGGGAAAAGCAGTTGCCAGATCTCACGAGGCAGCTCAGAGAATTGCTGGGAGCGATAATCCGGGATGATTCTCTTCGTCATCTGCAAGGCGCGGTCCGTCCGACCGCGCTTTGCCTCAAACTGGCTTAGGGCAAAAATCAGATGGACCGAATCGGGATGCCGTTCAAGGCGGGAAAGAAGATCCTGTTCGGCGAGTTTATCAAGATGCAGTGCAGCGAGAGTCTTGAAGTCCACCAACTCTCTGCCGCCGGGAGTTGACGTGCAAGTCTCGATATGGATGGGGTCGACGGGCGGGATCTTGATCGCCAAGGCCGACACTGAAAATGGGATGGCATCACTGCCGGAGCTGCGTTCTTCGACGCGAACCTTGTTCATGACGGAGAGCCGCCGAGCAGCCTCCTGGGCGTAATAGCTGTGCAAGAATCGCTTCCTCAGAAGGTCGTAAAGGGCGCGAGCTTCCGCGGGCTCCCTGTTTTCTTCCAGTCGACCGAGAAAGTAGATCGCCGCCTGGACGTATGGAGAGTCGGGATAATTCTTGATGTAGCGCAGCAGGGATGCTTGCGCCTGATCCGGTTTGCCCGTAAGGTAAGTAATCCAGGCGAGCCGCCAGCTTGCTTCGGAGCCCTGCGGAGTGTTGGGGAACAGTTTCTGGAGCGTAGAGTAATAAAGGGGTGCAATCTTCCACTCACCTTCATACATGAAGTAATTTGCTGCTCTCAGAAGGGCCACAGCCCGCCAGCGCGACTTGAAATGTTCCATTTCAAGTCGATTGATGGTCTTGGTAATCTCGGCATCATTGTCGGTCCGCGCATAGGCGTCAACAAGAATGGCCAGGCGCTCAGCATCAAGCTCCGACGTCGGAGCATTGCTGTGCGCAAGAGTGTCGATGGCATCATCGGCCCGGCCCAAGCGGATCAGGCACATGGCTCGGCCCAGATTCCATTGCCAGGCCCACTTGCTGTTATTCCGCTTCTTGAGCAGGTGCTCGTATCCTTTCAGCGCTTTGGAATAGTGGTGGGTCACATAAAGCTTTTCGACGCGCGCCGTGGCGATTTCATCGGTAACCGGAGGGAAACTCACCCCGAGCTGAAGCTTTAACTTCTTGAGGGCGTTGCCTGCTTCTTCGGCCTCAGGAGCGGTTGGGTAAGCGTAATAGATGTCCTGGTAAATGAGAGCCGCCTGCTCGGGTTGCCTGTTATCAGCATAAGCGCGGGCCAGCAGCAGGGCGAGCGCTGGCCGAACGCGCACATCAGGCTCACTTATGAGCACACGCAGGGCAATCTGCGGCTGGCCGGCGTTTAGGTATCCCTCTGCCAGCAGTTGGATCGCACCGAAGTGCTTGACGCTTGAAGGGTAGTGTTTGGTGAAGGCGCCCAGTATTCCAGCAATGCGTTCAGGATGTCCGCCTTTGTAAGCGGCAGCCGCCTCGTAATACTCGGCCAGATCGGCAAAGGGCGAATCGGACGATGAAGCCCTGGCCAGGTCCTCTTCTGCTGTCGCATAATCCCCGGACTGGTATTCCCGATATCCAAGAACAAAATAGCCCAGAGCACGATCTTTGGCATTCTTGCGTGAGGCGGCATATCGCCGCAATTCGGGCCAGCCCCGGGGCGACTTGGCTCTCGATGCCAGGCGAACCAGCAAAACCGGAAGCCGCCCTTGGCTGGCGCCCGGCGATCGAGCACCCGCAGCAGGCAGGACGACGGCAACGCAAATGATCAGAGTACGGAAAAATCTCACGCTGAGGGACCCTGGCAGTCAAAACCGGGAAGCGCTGAATCGCTTTCAGCCAACCGCCTTACCAGTTCTTCGTAGAAGTAATCAACTTGCTTTGCCATCGTCATGGCAGAGCGCTACTCATGGGTTTTGCGGCTTTGATCGATGTCCTTCCTGAGGCGGTGATAAAGATCTCTATTCCTGCGCCATCCTTCAATGCCGCTTTCATTGTAGAGTTCAAGCTCAAAGACCAGCGGTTTTGAAAATCGCTGGAGGTCACGGGAAAGCCTAAGATCGAGACCAGCGGCAGATGAACCCACGCCGCGTGGTCGCGAACGTCAAAGACAACCGAGTGTACATTCATGCGCGCCGTTTCTTCGGCTAAAGATGCAAAGACCTGTTCCACATCAGCGGTGACGGCAAGCTTCCACACGAATGAAAGGATTCTGGAAGGCGAGGACTCCTTCGCCCTTTCGCCGTTTGTGAGCGTTTTTTCAAGAGGTTCAATCAGGTGAACAGCAGCTTGCGCACGCTGCGGTTGCTCGCTTTGCAACGATTTTGGGCTTTGATTTAGCCCCTCGATCGGTTCGGTCTGCCGCCTTAAGGCCCAGTCGAACCGCTCTCGAACTTGATGGATTGTTTCAGACGCCTCGCCAGACTGTATGGTTCCCAACAGCAAAACCCTCGACCTTGCACCCGCTCGCGCAACTCTTATCCTAACGCCAAAACAACCCATGTCAACAGACATGTCTCCTTGATGACGGAATATTGGAAATCTGTGATGTCATCCGGGAATTCTTGCCAGGCTTCCGTTGTCGGGCAGGTTGACACCTGGTGTCCGTGAGACCATACTCAGAAATGAGGGGGCGTTCCGGATTCGACGGGAGCTCTCGCGTTCGAAAGGCACGTCGGGGGTCCACACCACCCGTAATCGGAGTGGAAAAAGACAACTGCCAATCAGCAGTTTGCATACGCTGCCTAACCAAAGGTAGCGCGTCTCTTCCGCCAGCGCCCGCGGGGCGGAAAGAGGCGTCATCCAGCGGGCTTGGCTTGGAACCCGCCGCCTGAAGGTTCCAGGCGAGATCCGGGCGACCGGATA
>JBJKQK010000098.1:0-6419 GCA_046705285.1 Terriglobia bacterium | reverse complement strand
GATGGCCGCCGGAAATTGATCGGATTTCTGGGCCCGCGATTGCTCGATGGCGATTCCAGGGCTTACGACAGTTTATCGGTCTCAGCCCTTGGGATTGGAGCCCAGTCATAGAGTCGTTTGGAAATCGCATGGCCGCTGAGTAGGGATCAAAACCCTACTCGTCATGCTGGTTCTGTCAATCTGAGCCTGTTCAGGACCCTTCCACACGCATGTAGATATAGTTCGCAGCTAGAATTTGGAGTTTAGAGGGGCTGTTCCTGTGCGGTGTTGTGCAGCGATTATGGTACAATTACCGGGCCAAGATTTGCATGTGGGGTATATCTTGCTTCGGGTGAGCGAACCGATGGAGCAGGCAGCGGTTACCGGGGCATCCGTAGGCTAGTTGTGGAATGAGATTCTCTCGCCGGAATTTCCTGATTTCTTCTGCAAGCTTGTTAGGGTCAAGGATTCCGGAGGTCCTTGCTGTTCCCCTCCGACGGCGGACCGAAGTTCACGTACTCCAAACCGGTTTCTTCGACCTCAGTTCTTTGCTATCGTCCCGTACCGAGCGAAATAATGGCCGGGCAAACTCAATAGCGTCTTCTCCTGCCCCCATGCATTTTCGTGACATTGCTGTTGAGGCGGGGCTGACGACTATGCCGCACTCGTCGTCTGAGCGCCGTTACGTGGTGGAGACTATGGGTGGGGGTGGCATCGCTCTCTTCGATTGCGACAACGATGGCAAACTCGATATTGCTGTCGTGAACGACTCCACGATCGAGCGTTATCTTCGTGGCGGCGACCCGATGATCACACTCTACCATCAGGATTCGGATTCCGAGGGTATTCACTTTAGCGACGTGACGGAATCAGCCGGCCTGACAACGCGCGGCTGGGGCATGGCCGTCGCCGTAGGAGACTTCGATAACGATGGCTTGCCGGACATCTATGTTACCGGCTATGGCCACAACGTGCTTTACCGCAATCTCGGCGGTTGCAAATTTGAGGACGTCACCGAAAAGGCGGGCCTCAAAGTCGGCGGTTTCAGCACCGGCGCGGCTTGGGCTGACTATGACCGGGACGGGCACCTTGACCTGTACGTAGCCCGCTACGTTCACACCGACCTCCGCCATCTACCGTCGCTTGATCCTCGGGCTACCGGGTACAGGTCAATCATTCAGCTGCCCGGCGATATGGTAGGTGAGACCGATTTCCTTTTCCGCAATCGTGGCGACGGGACCTTTGAGGATGTGTCTGAACGAGCCGGGGTCGGCGCTCCCCGCAAATTGCACGGCATGGGGGTTGTGTGGGGCGATTATGATAACGATGGCTGGCCTGATCTCTTCGTTGCAAACGACGATGGACCGAATTCCCTTTACCACAACAAGCACGATGGAACCTTTGAAGAAGTTGCCCTGCTGTCAGGCGTAGCGCTCGGTCCCAACGGCAATGTTCTGGGCAACATGGCCGCGGATTTCGGAGACTTCAATCGCGATGGCAAGCTCGATCTGGTCGTGAGCCGCTACAGCAAACAACCGGCAAGCCTCTATCGTAACGAGGGCGAAGAAGGTTTTACAGATGTGGCATTGGAAGCAGGAATCGCTCGTCTGACCATCCCGCCGGTGAAGTGGGGTGTGGGCTTCGGAGATTTCGACAATGATGGCTGGCCCGATTTCCTTATTGCCAACGGCAACTTTTCATCCTTGATGGATGTGCTCCAGGACGAAGTCCGGTACCGCGAGCCAATATTGCTCTTCCGCAACCTGGGGAACGGGACTTTCGACGAGATCGCGGACCGGGCGGGGCTTAACGATAGCCCCCTAATGTCCCGCCGGGGCACGGCATTTGGGGATATCAACAACGACGGGAATCTCGATGTTGTGATCTTTAATGCCGCCGGTCCTCCTTCCTTGTTCCTCAACGAAACGCGCAGCGCCAACCATCGTGTCCTTTTTCGTCTCATCGGAGAGAAGAGCAACCGAGGCGGTGTGGGGGCGCGTGTCACCGTCTACACATCCAGCATGACGCAGATTGACGAAGTCCGCGCAGGTGGTGGCTATAATTCGACAAATGATTGTCGTCTCCATTTCGGGTTGGGGCAAGATGCCGTGATGAGCAAAGTCGCGGTCCAGTGGCCCAGCGGACTGAAGCAAGAGTTTCCGCATGTTGCCGGAGATGCCGTCTATGAGATTATCGAAGGGCAAGCCATCAAGAAAGCCCGCGCACTACCTGCTCTGGGCGCAAGCGCCTAAGAACGCGACGCGGGGCACCGTGGAACTAAGATTGCAGAAATACTCTAGCCATGCGCCGCCTCCTTGAAGAGTGCCCAAAAGGCGCTTACGGTCCTTCAGTTCGGGAGCCGCAGATGTCCTCTTGCCCGTTTCAGCACGACCTCACCCTCCAAGAAGTTTCAACTTCCTCCAGCGTTCGGCCTTTCGTCTCGGGAACCTTTCGCGGTGACAAGTCAAGGGCCGCTACGGACACTATGCCATAAACCCATAACGCTCCTCGAGTTCCAGGAGCCCCAACCATGCTACGAAAGGTAATGCTCCCCACGAAGTCAAAAACCCAAATCGTGAGACATCGCCCGGCCGCGGATAGTGCTCAGAAAGATTTCGGAAATCAGCGACCAAAAGAATGGTCCGACGTGTTAAGGCTGGTGATTTTCTGGAAAACCACCAACGTCACTCCGATCACGAGCGCCTTGCGAAAGTGGGACGTAAAAAGGTCGCGGAATTCAAGACGGGCGACTTCAGTAGCTTCCTTATGATCCGCCATGCGCCCACGTGCACCTTCCGGATCTTCAAGAGGGTCCAGCACTTGTAATGCTGCATCAAAGCGTCCCTACGATGCCAGCCAGCGCGGGTTTTGGCGCAGGAAGATGAAAGCGACGAGCAGCACAAGCGACGGAACCGCCGCACTAATAAACTTAACTCGGCTGTTGCCGCTAAGGGAGAAAAGATAGTCCACGTAATACGCCTCCAAGACACGAGTGTAGACGGCAAGTTGGTTCAGTGTCACTGGTGCAGCGCCAATTTACGGTGGGGTAATCTCCGCAATATAAAGTGGCGTGAGCAGGGAAGCCACTCCAACGACAAAGCCCACAAAGAATCGTGCCGTGACATATATCCTAATTCCAGCCGAGGCAGCGCACAAGATGGGCTCCCAACGGGACCGCTCTGGCCGCAAATTCCACCTGAAACACTGAGAGTTGAAATGGACCTCGCACAAACAGGATGGCGCCGAAAATGATTGCAGTGTCATACCCAAAGAGCGATCCGCCCACGGCTCCAGTTACGGCGATGACCAAACCGGACGCTGTCGACCTTCGATCGCGTTTGGCCGAGGTGACTTCCATTACGAGATTTATATCCACACCGACATTTTCACTCTCTTAACTTCAGCTCTCGCTGATCTAGTAGCCTACTTACAGGAGTGAGCCCTACTGACAAAGGCAGCTCTTACCCTGCTGCAACAACGCCGACTGCCAAGCTGATTTCCCGCCCCGTTGTATTCCAGACACGGACTATCAAAGATACCTGACGCGGACGTGTGGCGCCTGCATCATCATGGACAAGAACGTCTGCCGTGACGTCATTGGCTGAAACGATTGATCGTGGCCGACTCGGATCACCAGCCGCTGCTGTCGCAAAGCGTGCGCCGCGGTCCCTGGAACCTCTGTGGGAGTTTGCTCGAGGTGGTTAAGATGACATCTTGTCAGACACACATCAGGTTGGTGCTGGCCGGTGCCGAGTTCGGCAGCGAGAGGAACCACCCCTTCACCCGGCAACGGCTGAGGGCCCAGAGTGCAATTCCCGCCAAGCGGGGAAAGAAGACGTCGCGCGTGCGCGGACTGGGTGCCGAAATACGGCGGACGTTCCCGTGCCGGATCTATGGTCGGCGGCTCTGACCGAGAGTGCCGTCTCCCCGGTAAAACGTAAGCCCTCGGCTCGAGCGGCCGGTCGGTCGCTCCGGTTACAAACGCGCCGAGCCCTGCTGCTTGGATTGAGCTTCAACCTTTATTGCTTGAAGCATCGGCATGTTTTCTTGAGGATGTCAACAGAGCCGAATGACTTCCAGGCCTATATTTTCGCTTCCGATGGTGACAGGCAGCCGGGCCTGATTGAGGCCATCCAGATAAGCGAAGAATTCGATTGGCCAGGGGACGGTGAGCGATCACAGCGTCAGAGCGTCACTGAAAGCCAGCGTCGTGACATCGTCGGCCCGACACCGGTTTTTCGGTTCGGAACAGCGGTGGCTTTCAAGATCAGATTGTCCTGCGGCTTGTCGGGCACGCGCAACGCCATATGGAAATCGTCCGCCCCCAAAGCCGCCAGGTCAAACGGCCGTTCTGATTTGGTCAGTGCCTCGCCTTTCCTTGTTTCCAGCGTCAGAACGAGTTCACCGGCCATTGGTCGGTCGTAATCGTTGATCATTTTCAATAGGAATTCATGAGGCGCGCCTGCCTGGAGCGTGGGGTGAAAGAAGTTGATATAAACACCCAGGGGCTTGAATGCCTCGCCCATGTAATCGGCAAATGCCGGGTCGAGTTTGAGCCGCCTCACGTCGCTCCAGTTGTCCGACGTTTGGGTAATACCGGGAATGCTGGCAGTCAAATACACGAAATAATCGACGCCGGCCATGTGTCGATGCGCCCGCCAGTATTCCGTCAAGCCCGCCAGGAGGTAAGCCCATTCATTGAGGCGTTCGCGCGGTGTCGCGTTGGGTCCCATGAGTCGGGCATAGATGTTTTTGTCCACTATCGTCGGGGTGCCGTCGCGGTACAGCCAGAGCCAGCCGTATTCATTGAGGATCACGGCGTTTTGCGTGGAGGGCAGTGGGGTATCCACTCCCACGCCGGAAGGCCTGCCGTCCATGCTTTCAAGGTCGCTCATTCTGAATTTGTGGTTGTTGAACAGGTAGGGATGGTATTCCTCCACGTCGCAGGGGCTGTCGGGCGGATTGTAGCTGTCCTCCCAAGGCCGATGCGACAAGTCCAGCCCGCGCACGGCAGGAATGACTTCGACATTGAAGATTTTGTCCCGCGTTTCGTTGGTGGCATCCCAGACCACGACGCTCGGATGGTTCCAGTTGTCGCGCATCCAATCCTTGAATTGACGGATCATTTCAGCGACGTCGTAAGCTCGCGTATAACCTTCTACTTTGTGCGCGCCCTCCCAGATGGGGAATTCGTATTGGACCATCAAACCTACTTCGTCGCAAGTATCCAGCCAGTGCTGTGGCACCGGTCCGATGGTAAAGCGAAAATAATTCCAGTGCATTTGCTTCGGAATGGTTCCCAGCAATCTGTGGACCCAGGCACTATCCCAGGGCAATGCGTCGCTCACAGGATCGAAAAAGAAACGGTGCAACGCGATGTTCCCACCGCGCAGATAATATACCCTGCCGTTCAAATAGGCGCGCTTGTTGGCTGGATCAAAATGCAACTCCCGCATCCCGAATCTCGTCTGCATCGAGTCGCCGTCGGTGCGGGTTTCCAGAATGTAAAGAAACGGGTCCTCTGGCCACCACTGGTGCGCGTGCGGAATCTTAATCTCTTCCATCACGACCTTTTCGCCGCCGGGTTCAATGGAGATGCCTTCTACCCTCGATGTGGCGACCAGTTCGCCGGTTTTCCAGGTCTTGACCACATAGGACAGCGAGCCAGAATACGCCGCATGGGAATAGTTCTTCAATGTGGTTTGAACGAGAATCTCATCGGTGGCCATACGCGGGGCGATTTGAAGAGTCGCAATCGCCGGGTTGTCGTTAAAGAACACCGACACATCGTCGTAGATGCCGGGCGTCCATTTTGGTTTTACGTAATCCAAGCCGATGGGGAAATTATCCGGCAACACCCCGGGATCCGCGCCGATACGGACGATAAGCGTGTTCTCGGCATCCCAGCGGATATCCCGGCCCAAGTTCCAAAAGCTGGCGCTGAAGCAGCCGGGATATTCGGAGTGCCAGGCGTCATCCTCCGGCATGAGTTGCCGGCCGTTCAGCCAGACCGCCGTGCCGAATTGCGCTTTGTTGACCTTCAGCATCGCCACCGTGCGGGCCGAGGGCGCGCGAAACGTCTTGCGATACCAGAAATAATTGCGGTCCTGCTCCACCTGCTTTTGGCCGATAAATCGGTGCACCTGCTGGTCCGCATCCGGGAACGGCGGTTTGGCCAGATGCACTAACCCTGGCACTGGGACGGTGTGGGCGAAACTCGTGGGAATTCTGTCAGGCAATTTGCCCTCTGCAATCTGCCATTGGCCGTCCAATGACACGGTCATTCGCCCTGGCCGTGCGGATTTCGTAGGAATGCTAAACTCCGGTACACCGCTGAGCACCCCAAGAGGCGCAGCACAAGTTGCAGCCGAAACCTTTAGGAAATCTCTGCGCGTGGGCTTTTTCATTATTCAGTCGCCTTTCGTCGGCAATCACCCTTA
>JBJKQK010000097.1:0-12679 GCA_046705285.1 Terriglobia bacterium | reverse complement strand
ATCTGGTAGTGAACCGCAACTTCGCGCCGCCCCGCCCCTTGTCCCTGATAGGCCCTGGGCCGACGCAGATAAACCGCTCCTCCGCTTACTTCCACCACCAGGTCTCCCGCACGGTTCAGGTGCAGGGATTTCACGCCTTGCAGACCCATGCGGATGGCCTTCGGATTGGCTCCCGGCGAGTTCATGAAATCGTTTTCCAGTTGCCCCTGGCGGCCGAAATAAACCAGGTCAATGCCGGGATAGATATGGTGGTAGCGAACTTGGGCGAAATTGGGAATATGCGTGTGCCAATCCCGAGGATTGTCCCCAAGAAAATAACTGGAATAGCCGGGAAGCTGATTTTCTCCGGAGATCTTCGGATGCCGGCTTGCACCCACCAGTTCCAGGCGAACCACGTCGGTGGTCCGAGAGTGAGCAGAAGAACGGGGTGGATTGCTTACCCCTCCAGCCAGTTGATTTGAGAAAGGGGTCGGGCCCTCCGGCCACAGCTTGAGAGAATTGGTCCTCAGTAACGTGCCGACGGACCCCAAGGACGAAGCACTCGCGTTGTGATCGACGGCGTTGGACTTAGAAAGCTCAAGCAAGGCGTCACTGCCTGTGAGAAAAAGCGTGAAACCCCGGCCCCGCGCCAAATATCGGGCCTGCGGGTTCACCTGGCCTTCATTCGCCTCAAAGCTGAGAGGCAGATGACTGTAGGAAACTACAGTCCTGGTCCGGCGATGGCCTCTTCGGAAAGGGGCTTGCGCTTTCACTGTGCCCGAGCTTGATGACAAGGTCACAAGCGCTAAGAAAGTAGCCAGCAAAAGCCAAACACCCGTCTTCATTTTCAACTGATTCTTTCCTTCCACTCACAGATACTCATTGTCCTCACTGACGATACCTCAGACGAAAGTAAGCGTGCCGACACTCATGCACTCTTACTCGGTCGCCGTGAGGAATCGAATCAGTGAAGTGCCGTTAAATCTCAGTAGCACGAATGCCGTGCCGAGTGCGTAGTGAATGCTGTATGTATAGCCGACCTGCACCTTGAGGTTCTTGATGCGAGCAACCTGTACCCAACCGGAGTAGCCATTGTCACGTGCAATGGTGGAATTCCCCTTCGTTTCGAAGACATTATTCCAGTAACGGAAGTGGTTTGCATCCCCGGAAACGCTGGAATCCGGAGCAACTAGCCGGCTGAACAATTTTTGTGGTCCGGCGGGGACAAGGGCGTATGCAGAGGCGCCAACCGAGTAATGTTTGAGGATCGTGAAATTCGTACCAGCTTCAAAATCTGAAATAAAACCGTAGCTCTGGTAGGGTCTGGCAATATCGAACGGTCGAGGAAGAACGTAACGATCTACAGTTTCGTTGGCTGCTCCAAAGTTCAAGAACGGCGTAAATCCCATGAAATGCGTGTCGATGTGGTTAAACCAATCAACGCCGAAGCGACCTGTGCTGAAGACTCTCTTGGCTCCCGAAACCGGTGCGGTTCCCGTGAGGATGGTGGTCATATCCATCCCGTAACGCTTCGTGGTGTAACGAAGATCGATGAAGGGGTCTCCGACCAGAGTTGTCCAACGCCAGTCGTGGGTGGTAACAATGGAAAAAGGGCTCTGGACGGTGTAAAGCGTGAAGCCGATGTCCCCTCCAAAATGCTTTGTGATATTGTAACCGACGCCTATACCCGCATTGTAGACGCCCCCGAGGTTTGAGAGGGTGCCTCCGACCTGAGCAAACGCGGTCGGACCGGTCGTATTCGTCGTTGCCGAGGCCTCTGCTTTCTTTGCCTGAGAATTCTGTGCCGGAGAATCTTGTGCCGCACTGCGAACAGGCAGCCAGAAGATGACGACGGCGACGAGTAACAGCCTGTAAATTTTCCCCACTTAGTTTGTCCTCTGAAATAAGGTCCAAGGCCGCGGTGCCAAAAGCCTGGTCTCTGTCCCGCGCGTTGGACAAGTTCCATCTCCTAGATAAACTGATATCACACTACAATACAGTCTGTTGGCTTGTGATGCAACTTTATCGCAATGGGGTTTTATGGCCTTTATTAAAATCCCGCAATGTCCTCGCCCGAGTCAGAACGGCTCAAATATCCAGGCGCACTCTTGGCGTAAAGGGGTTCATTTTACATACATTTTGCAGACCAAACAAGCTCCTTGGAGCATTCTATAGGCATGGAGTTACGTGATCCTTCAGAGGCACCGAATTGCGGAATTCCCCCTCAGTCTGACCCCAAATCCTCGCAAATCCGTACAGCGGCTGAAATCTCTGGCAAGTGGGTTTTGTTGCGATTATTGCGAAACGGCGGGTTAGTTCTTTGCGAAGGTGCAAGCTGGCGGGTCGGCGAGCTTCAAAAGGGATGACATACGTCACATGGGGACACATTTTTCGTTGATCCGGGGCTTGTGTGAAAAGGGTTTGAAAAAATGAGAGCGTGCAAGTTTCGATCCTCTATCGGAATTCTAGCTTTGATGCTTGTGCCGATGCTCTTGATATGCCTGCCCGCCACTTCACAAGCGGCCTCTGGCAGCACTGGCGGAGTGGTGATGGGGAAAGTGTTAGGGCCCGGCAAGGTGGCGGTGCCTGGAGCAAGGGTTGTTCTCTTCAATTTTCGAACGCATACGCGAAAAGAAACATGGACCGATGAGGCCGGCAACTATGTTTTCAGGGACGCACCTCCGGGCCAATACCGAGTGATCGTCATGATTGTGGGCTTCAGGCCTTCGTTGCTGGGTCCTGTGGATGTGACGACTGGCAAGACTTTGACGCTTAACACAACGCTTGCGCTGGCAAGACCAGGAGAGCCCTCTCCGTTTACGGCCTTCCGGCGCCCAGGCGGGGGTAGGCCCCGGGCAATCGAACGAGCGGGGCAGGGACGCCGGTTTCAGGAGTACGCACGACAGGGTGGCGGCAATGCAGGGGGTCAACCTGGCCTGCAAAGGGGCACGGGCCAGGAAGGTTCGGCGGCTCTGAATCAGATTCTTGCTGGGACAGAGGCAGGTGAAGAAGCCGGCGGATTGCGTTTTTCGAATGAGAACGGCGGAGTTGGCCAGACGGGGCAAGGCGGAAATGGTGTTGCGGGTGGTCTGGCGGGTGCGGCGGGCGCGAGCAACTCATTCCTGCTGGCGGGCAACGTCGTGGACGCTGCCGCTCCCCCGATGCAGCGCGGGCGCAGAGGGCGATTCTTCAGGTTCCGATTCGGCGGCGGCCCGGGAGGGCCGGGTGGTCCTGCGGGAGCACCGTTTGGAGGTGGCGGACGCCAAATTTTTTTCTTTGGCGGTTTTCGCCGGCCCAGGGTCAACCGGATTCGGGGGAACATTTTCGATTCCTATACCAACTCTGGTTTCGACGCTCGTCCTTACCCGTTGAATACTCCTTCACAACCCCAGGCGCCTTTTTATCGTGAGATGGCTGGTTTTTCGTTGGGTGGCCCATTGAATATCCCCAAGATTTATAATGGCGGCAACAAGACCAGTTTCTTTGCCCATTTCAATCTCATTCGTGGCACGAGCCCGCAAAACCTCCTTGACTCTGTTCCCACGGCAGCAGAGCGCCAGGGTGATTTCTCAGACACAACGATTGCTTCGGGCCAGGGAACTGGCACGATGCCCCTGATCTATCAGCCATCAGGAACTTTGGGACCCCGAACGCCTTTCGCTGGGAACGTGATTCCGTCCTCGATGCTTAGCCCGGCATCGTTGGGGCTGCTGAAATATCTCCCTTTGCCAAACTTGCCGGGAGAGGTGCAGAACTACCACGTGCAACTATCGCTGCCGACAGCCACGCAGATATTCATGGGGCGAGTCGGCCATCAGATTTCGAGCAAGGATAACCTGGCCGTGATGTATTTTTATAACTCGTCCAACACCGATGGTGTTACCGGTTTTCCGAACATCACCTCGACGACGACTACGAGGATGCAGAATGCCAACCTGATGGAAACGCACAACTTCGGTCCAAAGACAGTGAACAATTTCGCCGTGAACTTCAACCGGGCGCGGACTGACGTCACCAATCCATATTCCTTTAACCAGAACATCACCGGGGAGCTTGGCATCCTGGGCGTCTCACAGAATCCTATGGACTGGGGCCTGCCTTCGATTGGATTTACCAATTTCAGCAGCCTGAGCGACGCCACTCCGTCGCTCACCCGCAACCAGACGCTTCGATTCTCGGACTCCATCCTTTACAGTGTGGGCAAGCACAATTTCGAGTTTGGCGGTGACGTTTCAAAGATCCAGTTGAACTCCCTGACAAACCCTGATGCGGAGGGGAGTTTCTCCTTCACGGGATATAGTACAAGCGATTTTGCGGTGCAGGGAACCCCCATTCCTGGTACCGGCTATGACTTTGCTGATTTCCTGCTCGGGCTTCCGCAAACCACATCGGAACGCTATGGTATTCCCGCCAATTATCTCCGCTCCTCGCGCTACGACTTTTATGGGAGTGACGATTGGAGGATTTCGAACCATTTGACGCTGAATCTCGGGGGGCGCTGGGAATATGCGGCACCCTTTACCGAAAAGTACGGCCACCTCTCGGACTTGGCCTTGGGGCCGGGTTTCTCGACGACTAACGTCGTGACTGGCCAGAATCCGGATGGTTTGCCACCCTCGCTGCTTCGAGGGCATCTCAATAATCTTGCGCCGCGAGTTGGCATTGCCTACCGTCCCTGGATTTCACACAGTACTGTGGTTCGCGCGGGCTACGGCATTTTCTACGATGAGTCGATCTATCAGAACCTCGTCAATAATCTTGTTAACCAGGCTCCGTTTGCTACCACGAGCACTCTGGTGACTGACCCATCGCAAATTCTGACCTTACAGAATGGCTTTCCAACCACCAGCTCCGTTACCGTCCGTAACACGTTCGCTGTGGATCCGAATTTTCTCACGCCGTATGCCCAAACCTGGAATCTGATGATTGAGCAAGACCTCAGCCAGACCTATATCCTGTCGGTTGCTTACATCGGGACGCGGGGAACGCACCTTAATCTCCTGCTGGTGCCGGGTGTCGGCGGTTCACTGATCTCTAACACCCTGCCTTTCGAATATGATACGTCTGGTGCAGCATCCTTTTATAACGGACTACGCGTGAGCTTGCGCCACTTCTCGCGGCACAACTTCTCCTTCTTCTTGAATTACACATATTCGAAGGCCGAGGACAACGCCTCGAGTGTTGGGGGGACAGCCAGCACCAGATTTTTCATGCTCGGTGGTCCCGGAGGACTTGGGGTTGGGTCGGCCATCTCAGCGGCAGTAAGCCCATTGGCTCCCGTGCAGGACCCCAACGACCTGAACGCGGAATGGGCCCTTTCCGGGTTCAATCCGACGAATAGTCTGCGCGCTTTTGCGCGCTACCAGTTACCTTTCGGTGAGAGGGGGAGATTTCTTAGAAACGCTGGTGTCCTCTCGAAGGCCCTCAGCCGTTGGTCAATCGTTGACATCACGTCGTTTAGCTCAGGCCTGCCCTATACCGCCTTCGTTGCGGGAAATGCCAGTAACAACGTCAATGGCCTCGCGCCGTTTGGGGGGCTGCGAGCCAATGCGACGGGACTGCCAGTGACGCTTCCATCTTCCCAGCGGTCAACGCTCACATACTTCGACACCGCGGCATTTACTGTGCCGGCAGCAGGCTTTTTTGGGAATGCAGGCAGGAATACGATTCCGGGCCCACCTTCGCTCAATTTCGACATGTCGCTTGATCGGCTCATCACCATTTCTCGTGACAGGAACATCACGGCGGACGTGCGGCTGGCAACCAGCAATACGTTTAACACCGTGAATTACTCAGGCCTCTCGACAACGGTCAATAGCAACACTTTTGGTCGGGTTACCGGAGTGGATTCAATGCGAACCATGACGCTTTCGATGAGGTTGCGGTTCTAACGCCTGCGGCCTCTGTCGGTGGCACAGGGATTCCGGAGGGATTGAGGTCAAGTATGGCACGACGTCGTCTGGTTGGTCATGCGAGGATTCTCCGCACTCTACGCCTGGGTGCAGTGGCAGGAGTTGCTGGAGTGATCGTCCTGGCTGCAGCAGCGGTTGTCAGTCGAGGCATGGCCGCACAGGATCGAGGAGAGGCCGCCACGCCGCCCTCCAGCCAACTCGGCTACCAGAATCTCGCGCAGAGCTATGCACTGAAGGTCACAACGAATGAGGTGCTGGTGGACGTGCGGGTTACGGACCACAAGGGCAACCCTGTGACCGACCTCAAGCAGAGCAACTTCAGGGTTTACGAGGACGGAGTGCAGCAGAGAATCAACTCGTTTGACCTCGAAAATATCCAGAGGCTTGACCAGGAGAACGGCGAGAACAGCAAGCCAGCTGTAATCAATCTGGGTGCTCTCCCTAAGACAACGCCTCAGGCGACATACCGGCGCCTGGCGCAGAACCATCGGCTGATTGTCCTGTTCTTTGATCTCACGTCATTGCAGATCCCGGATCTGTTTCGCGCTCTTCAATCGGCGAAGAACTTTATCAAGACGGAAATGACGCCCGCCGACCTGGTTGCTGTCGTCACGTATACGAGCGACCTGAGAGTCCTTCTGGATTTCACAAACGACCGTGACGTGCTGTTGAACGCAATCAAGAGTATCCAAATCGGCCAGTCCGCGACGCTGGCGTCAAATGGGAGTGTTGGGGAAGCCGGGGGTACAGATTCATTTGGCAACACGATTGTGACACAGGATACTGGAGACGCGTTTACTCCCGATGAGACGGAGTTCAACATTTTCAACACTGACGAAAAACTTTCGGCCTTGCAGTCGCTGGCCAACCTGCTTCGAGCCGTGCCGGGCCGGAAGTCAGTCATCCATTTTTCGAGCGGCATCGAGCAGACCGGTGTCGATAACGAAGCCCAGCTTCAGGCAACGATTGACGCGGCAAACCGGGCCGACGTTTCGTTTTATACTCTGGACGCCCGCGGCTTGATGGCGATGCCTCCCGGCGGCGGCGCCTCCTCAGCCAGTCCCTCCGGGACCGCAATTTACACGGCGAGCGCCGTGTCCTCACAGCTGAGTTCGCTGCACAACAGCCGCGAGACGCTCTCCACCTTGGCGACCGACACGGGCGGGCGCATGTTTACTGATCTGAACAACTTCGCGCCGGTTTTCAAATATGTGCAGAAGGAGAACAGCACCTACTACCTGATTGGATACAGTCCGACTGATACCAAGGCCAATGGGAAATTCCGCCGCATCCGAGTGGAGTTGATCGGCGTGCGCGGTTTGAAAGTCGAGGCTCGCCCGGGCTATTACGCGCCGGTCAGCTTCCAGCACTTCTCCGGCCAGCAGAAGGAACTTCAACTTCAGGAGGCGCTCAATTCACAAACGCCGTTCCTCGATCTTCCCCTGGCAGTTGAAACCGCTTACTTCTTGCAGCCGGACGGTGACTATTACGTTGTTCTCGCGGCGAAAATTCCCGGCTCGTCGATTCCTTTCCGCCAGCACTCGACAGTGCACAAGACTCAATTCGACTTTGCCTGGCGTGCCACCGATCCCAATGGCAAGGTGGCTGGAGGCTTGCGCGACACGCTACCCGTCAAGCTGAACGCCTCGACGTACCAGAAGGTTCTGAAAGGCAACATCCTTTACGAGGGTGGAATGGTGCTGCCTCCCGGCAGCTACAAGCTGAAGGTCGTCGTTCGTGAAAACCTTACCGGAAAGATGGGAACATTTGAAAAACCGTTAGGACTTCCCCCCATCAGGAAGATGGGTCTTGAACTGAGCTCTGTGGTTGTGTCCAACGAACTCTCCAAAAGGCCGCCTGCGCGGCCTCAGCGAGGTCCCTGGGCTATGAGCGCCGAAGATAACCCACTCGATTCCGGGTCACAGGCGATTCTGCCGAGTGTTACGCGCGTGTTCCGTACCAACCAGAATCTTTATGTCTACCTTCAATCCTACACAGCCAGAGAGAGTTCAGGAGCCAAAGCAACAAAGCGATCCGGGAAAGTGATCCCGCCGTCGATGGCACTCATTTTCTTTAAAAATGGCGTCCAGATCTCCGAGGCAGGTCCTTACCCTGCGAAGTCAGGCAAGTCCGGCAGCGGAACCGCTTCCTATTTCACTGAAATCCCGCTGACGAAGTTTCCTCCAGGCCGATACTGGATGCAGGTGAACGTGCTTGATTCCAGTGCCGACAACGTCGCGTTCGCACGCGTACCATTGGCGATCATGCCTGTTTTAGGTGCTGGCCAGGCTGCTGCTGTGTCAAGCAATACCAGCAAGTAGTCGTGACAATCTTGCTGGCTATCCGGACTGGCGGGCCAATCCTCTAACTGAAGAAACTGCTTCCGAGTTACGAACGAGTCGAGTGGGACCGACGATCCCGAGTTTGTCCTCAATACTTTTGCCACTGCCCCGCATGACCATCTCACGTCGCGAATATTCACTCCCCGGTTTGCAGCAGCCAGCGTGCTCCGGGTCGAGAATCCGGCTCTCACCGGTGGTGATCGATCTTGCCCCATTCTGCCCGAAAGGTTTTTCTCGCCCCTAAAGCTTGCTCTCTCACAGATTTGTGATCCTCAGACCTATACAAGCCGAGGTAATCCTCGGCGCTGGGGTTTGAGGCGCCTGGCTCAGAATGAGTTGGGCTGCTCGCGGATGCCCAAAGTGGATTTTGCTTATATGATCCATGCGTCGTAAATTTATAGGCTTGCGGCGCAGACTGCCAGCAGGTTCTCTCGGAGGATTGCAATGGGTATTGATACAAGACCTACTGAAATCATGCCTATCGATAAAATTCGAGCTCAGTTTCCGGCACTTAATCGGCTCCAGAATGGCCACCCCGTCGCGTACTTTGATGGCCCTGGCGGAACGCAGGTACCTTGCTCTGTGGTCGAGGCCATCAGCGATTATCTTTATCATCACAATGCGAACACCCATTGGGTTTATGCCACCAGCCGGGAGACCGACGAGACCATCCGAAACGGTCGTGCCGCCTTGGCGGACTTTCTGAACGCCCGGCCGACGGAGGTTGTCTTTGGTCCGAACATGACCACGCTGACCTTTCACCTTTCAAGGGCGCTTGGCAGGGCCTACGGACCTGGCGATGAGATCGTTGTCACGGAGCTCGATCATCATGCCAACGTCGCACCATGGCAAGCTCTGGCGCGAGAACGCGGAGTCACGGTCCACTCGGTGAGGATGATTCCAGAAACTGGCCAGCTCGATTGGCGGGATCTGGAAGGCAAGGTCAATAATCGGACAAAGCTCCTGGCAATCGGGGTCGCGTCAAACGCCCTGGGCACCGTCAATGACGTTCGCCGTGCTGCCGAAATCGCGCATGACGCCGGGGCTCTTCTTTTTGCCGATGCGGTCCACTCAGCTCCCCATATGCTTACAGACGTCCGGGATTGGGGGTGCGATTTCCTTGTCTGCTCCGCCTACAAGTTTTACGGACCGCATCTGGGCGTTCTGTATGGGCGAAAAGAGATGCTTCAGTCAATCGATTTCCCAAAACTTATTCCTGCGCCTGAGGCGCCTCCCGAAAAGGCTGAAACTGGTACTCTGAACCACGAGGGCATTGCAGGAGCCGCTGCTGCAGTGAAGTTTCTTTCCTCCCTGGCTGCCGGGAGGTCAAGGCGCGAGCGGATACAGGCCGCGCTTAGCGCGCTGGAATCCCAGGGGCAAGCGCTGGCAACGCGACTGTGGGATGGCCTTACAAGCATTTCAGGCGTCAAGGTGTTCGGCCCGGGGCCTTCTGCACGGCGAACTCCGACGATGTCGTTCACGATCCGGGGAGTCGCGCCCGAGGAGGTTGCCCGGCACTTGGGGAAATCGGGAATTTTCGTCTCCCACGGCAATTTCTATGCGGCCACAGTGGTCGAGCGACTTGGGCTGGCGCCCCAGGGACTCGTACGTGCCGGCTGCGCGTGCTACACGACGGGCGATGAGGTGGACCGTCTCATCAAGGGAGTAAGTGAAATTGCAGGGCTTGGTCAATAATCTTCCTCTGCACGGCCCTCCTTGCATTTTGTATGGCTAGCCGGCTTTCCCTGGCCGGTTAATAGATCTTGTCTCTGGCTTTGCCCCCACCCCTCTTATCCGGAGCTCCCAAGCCTAAACGGAAGCCTTGGATTTTTTCTGATGCCTGATGAAGTCCCCCTGATCAAAGGGGGAAACCTTAATTCATAAGATTATTTGAAATTATTCCGTGCGAATCTGGGGAACAATATGGTACCGTCTACTGCTATCATTTCTGGATCGTCGATTGTTTTGGATGCCGTGCGGGCACCACAACCCATACCACTCCGTACGGAGATCAGCCCATGGGGAAGCAGTGCTCTTCCCACGTCCGATGGTTTCTGGTCGTTTGGATGTTTGCTGTCAGTGCCATCGCTTATCTCGACCGCGTTAACATCTCGATTGTGGGCCACACCATCATCGGGCAGTACCATCTGAGCAGCGTTGGACTTGGCTGGATATTTAGCGCCATTGTGTTGGGTTACGCGATTTTTCAGACCGTGGGAGGCAGCCTGGCCGACCATTTGGGCTATCGCCGGGTCCTCATTGCAAGGGTTTTCTGGTGGGGAGTGTTTACTTGTCTGACCGCGATGGCGCCGACGGGCATCGGTGCGGCGCTGTTCCTTTTTGTCGCTTTCCGGTTCAGGTCGGGTACCGGAGAGGCAGTGGTCTTCCCGGCTTCGAACAATGTTGTAGTCAACTGGGTTCCCACCCCGGAACGTGGCATCGCTAGCGGGCCGATTTTTGCCGGCGGGAGAGTGGGTGCGGGTATCACTCGCCCGCTGATCGGCGCCGGTGGGGTGCACTGAATTATTCAGGCTAGGAGGGTAAATGGCTGAGAGGCACGGTGGTAAGATCCGATGGTTGCTGGTCGGGTGGATGTTTGTGTTGAGTGCGGTGGCCTACATGGACCGCGTCAACATGGCCATAGCCGGCAAGTACATCGCCTCGCAGTTTCACTTTAGCAACGTTGAATTGGGCTATGTTTTCAGTGCATTTCTCGTCGGCTATGCACTGTTCCAGGCACCCAACGGGCGGCTCGCAGACTTGTGGGGTCCTCGAAAAGTACTGACAATCGGGGTGGTCTGGTGGGGAGTTTTCGTCACGCTGATGGGCCTGGTCCCCAATGGTCTGGGAGAAGCCTTGCTGGTTTTTATGCTGCTCCAGTTCCTGCTCGGAACGGGCGAAGCAGTGGTATATCCCGCCTGCAATCGCACGGTGGCGAGTTGGATTCCCGTCCCAGAGCGGGGCATTGCCAATGGCGTAATTTTCGCCGGCGTCGGTTTCGGCGCTGGCATTACGCCCCCACTGGTCGCCTGGATCATACCTCACTGGGGCTGGCGTGCCGCGTTTTTCACGCTTGCCGGAATCGGCCTGCTGGCGGGTTTGATCTGGTACTGGATATCCCGCGACGAGCCGAGCCAGCATCCCTGGATCGGAAAGAAGGAGGCCGAATGGATCGCCTCCGGTTTGGATGAGCGGGTTAAGAAAGCCCGTCTGCGGTGGCGTACTGCATTATCGAGCCGCGACGTGCTGGCTCTTACATTTAGCTATTTCACTTACGGCTACGTCGCCTATATTTTTTTTAGTTGGTTCTTCCTTTACCTGGTCAATGTTCGTGGGCTCAATCTCAAGACCAGCGCCTATTACAGCATGCTTCCTTTCTTTGCCATGACGGTCGGATCGCTGATTGGCGGCGCGATAAGCGACGTAACCACGCGGCGCATGGGTCGGCGGTTCGGGCGAGTCGGCATCGCCGTGATTGGCATGTCGCTTGCGGCCGTTTTTCTTGCCTTTGGCAGCCACGCTCACAGCGCAGGGCTCGCGAGTGTCGTTTTGGCGGGAGGGGCCGGTAGCCTTTACCTATCGCAGAGTTCGTTCTGGTCTACGACGGCCGATGTCGGCGGGCATTTTGCCGGCTCGGTTTCCGGCATCATGAATATGGGAAATCAGATCGGCGGAGCCATTACCGCTTCGCTCACACCTCTGATCGCCAGTCGCTTTGGCTGGAACGCCTCTTTTGGCGTGGCGGCAGTTCTCTGCGCTCTGGGCGCTATCGCCTGGCTAATGGTCGATCCGCGTCGGAGCTTGTTAGTCTCTCAAGAGGAGGACGCGGGAGTCTCTGTTTAGGCCAATTGCCACTCAGTTGACGCTGACTAAATGCCGTAGGTGCAGGGATCGCCGGTCCACTGCATGCCAACCGGAATGTCGGCTCCGCCTGTTTGCCGAACTTAGCGACGGCTTAGGTTCGACTGAAGGCCGGATGGATTAAGAGTTGGACGATCCGACTTTCGTGCGGCGGACGCAATCACCTAACAGGAATTCCTCCACTGACCCGTCAGCGGTCGCCTCAAGCGATGGGTGACGGGAAAACACAAAATTCTGGAAATCTACCTGCACCATCGCTTGGAGTTTCATCTGAGAGGCAGTGCGTAGCTGCTAATCAGCTGGAAAGGTTGCCTCCGCGGGCGGGATTCAAATCCGCAACCCTTCAGTCAGCCGGCCAGTGTTCAAGAAATGAGCGTCAATCGAGTCAGCCGTGGAATCCGTAGGACAACACCTGGACCACGCGATGGTGATGCCAGACGAGTCAGGCGTGGCCGATTGAGTTGACATCCATCTGGGTCCGACGGCCACCCGAATTTGCAGTTCGCCGGTGGACCACTTGCGGCAGGTCGAGGGTGTGCGGCAAATCCCCTCAGAAAATCAAGCAGTGCGCTAATGGCCAATTCA
>JBJKQK010000096.1:0-9769 GCA_046705285.1 Terriglobia bacterium | reverse complement strand
GCAGGTGGAAAACGAAACCGGCGCCTACGGCACGGACCGTGACTACTCGCCGAAGGCACAGAAGCTATTCTCCGGGCAGGTGCCGGAGAAACTTCTTCGGGCCATGCACAAATCGCCGGGAACCTGGGCGCAGGTGTTTGGAGACGATGCGAACGAGTATTTCCAGGCGTGGTCAATAGCTGGTTATGTCAATTACGTGGCGGCGGCCGGCAAGGCGGTTAACCCGTTGCCGATGTACGTGAACGCGGCGCTGCCGAATCCGTTCCACGCTCCGCCCGCGGGCAGCTATGATAGCGGCGGTCCAATGCCCATGAACATCCCCATCTGGAAGGCTGCAGCTCCTTCAATCGATATTCTCGCGCCGGACATCTACTTCCCGGACTACAAGAGCTACACGAAAGAGCTGGACCTTTTCGACCGGCCCGACAATGCCATGTTTGTGCCTGAAACCGGACACTTTGCACGGTATTTCTTTGCTGCGCTCGGCCACGGAACCATCGGCTTTTCGCCCTTTGGCATGGATGAGACCGGATACCGGAACGAGCCACTGGGGGCGAAATTCGTTACCGCCAAGATGGTTGCTCCCTACGCGCTGATCTACAAGATTTTCGGCCCCATGGACCGGGTGATTGCGAAACTGAATTTCGAGGGCAGGATCAAGGCCGTCTCAGAAAATCCCGCGGTGCACACCCAGACCCTCCACTTGGGCAAGTGGAACGCGGTGGTGCAATACGGGATGCCCGGGTTCGGCAACTGGATGCAGCCGAAGGGCAATCATCCTCCCGACGGCGGAGTGATGATCGCGCGGCTGGGGCCGAACAAGTTCCTCGTGACCGGCGTGCATGCACGAGTCGACTTTGAGGTGGCAGACCACTCGAGCGGGTTGCAACGCCAGTACGTGGAGGTTCAGCAGGGTTACTATGCCGGGAACCAGTGGCATTTCCAGCGGATCTGGAACGGAGACCAGACCGATTGGGGCCTGAACTTTACTTCAGGAGGACAGGTGCTGCAGGTGACGCTGGCAACTTATTGAAGCGGAAAAGGTTGAGAGCCCCGATTAAGGGGAAATTTTGGAGTTGGCGGGTGACCCATGGCGTATTGGGCCATGGGTGCGGATTTCTCTGGCTGTGAGCCGGATGCGACTGCACAGGATTCGCCGGAGAGATTACCGACTCTATCCTGCTGTTCGGCGGCTCCCGAGGCGCGATCACAGAGATCGCAAGGCAAGCTTCTGCGCCGCCCTTCATTTCTCAGATTCAACATTGAGACAGAGCTGATATAATGGCCCAGAAGCCTTAACGCAGGCTTCACGAAGCCGTAACGTTGTTGTAACTTGCGGACGTTATCTATATAGTACTACGTGGGGAGGACGTGGAGTGTGCGCTTGGCGATGCCAATGCTGCAGGCCAGAAGTCGTGGCCTGTCGGCTCATGCAGAGGCCAACATCCCGGTACCTAACGGGCTTGTGGCTTAAGAGGCGGAGCCGTCTCCATCGAAACCACCCCAGTGGAAATCCTTCGCGCAGCACATCGCGTTGAGCACACCGTCAGCTCCGTTTTTCAGGCATTATCCGTGGAGTTCACTCATATCCCAATTATATTTTGACCCGCTTCGGCATTTGTTTCGGCCACTCTCTCTGTTGTTAGCGGAGCATTACCTGCCTCCAGACAGACCCGATTTGTAAATGCGTCTGGTACAATTCCGGGCCCGACGACTCCGCATGGGGCCGAGGTTTTGCCGCCCGAATCAGGCAGCAGTCCGCTCAGCAAGCCGTCGAGGGCTTGAATTTCTCTCACCCCACTCCATGAATAGAAAGTGAGCACTCCGATGCAATCCCCTGCCATTGTGACGACCAGTTGGGACGACGGTGATGCAGCCGACCTGAAGATAGCCGAGTTGCTGGCCGAACATCGGCTCGAGGGGACTTTTTACGTTCCAATCAAGGGCCATCACTCATCGGTGCGCATGAGCAGCATGGAGCTGTGCTCGCTCGCCGCGATGGGATTTGAAATCGGCGCTCACGGAGTCTCACTACCGAATCTCACGTTGTGCTCTCCGGAGGAACTTGCCCGGGAAGTCTGCTGCTGCAAACAGCAACTGGAAGACCAGTTGGGTCAGGCAGTACGGATGTTTGCCTATCCCCGGGGACGTTACAACCGCCATGTGATTTCGACGGTGAAGAAGGCAGGCTACCTGGGCGCCCGCACGACGCGAATGCTGGCCCGCGGCATCGACTTCGATCCCTTCCGGATGCCGACCTCCGTGCAGGCCTATCCGCATTCCGCCTCGGAATATTTGCGGAACCTTGGCCGCTCATTCAGCATTGGCCGAACAACCGAATTCCTGACATGGCTGCAACATTGGAGAAGCTGGGTGGATCTTGCCGAGGCGCTGTTCGACACGGTGCTGAGGGAAGGCGGCGTCTGGCACCTTTACGGGCACTCATGGGAAGTGAACGATTTGGGGCTGTGGAGCGCACTGGATGAGATCTTCGCATACGTTTCAATGCGTCCTGGCGTGCTCTATCTGCCCAACGGCAAGATTTTGAGCCGGGCGCCGGAGGAATCCTACCCGCCCTCGTTGGTCAACCTATCAGCATCCTGATTGCGCGCCGGGCTCTTGATTCAGCACCTGCTCCGCCCACGCCCACGTAATCCGGCAAAGGTCCCCAACATTGAATAGGTGAAGCCGCCTTTTTGAACAGGCGGTCTTCTGAGTTTTGTCCCGACATCAGGGAATGCAACGACAACCAGAGAGGAGAAGTAAAAGTGAAAATCAGTGGAAATGGAAGCCGCCGGGAAACTCCGAAATCGAAAGCCGGGTCAAACGGGCTGATTGCCCCGCACGGCGGCCGGCTTCAGATGCTCATCGTAAAGTCAGGGCGGCGCCGGGAGCTGTCGGCCGATTCGCGAAATTGGCTTTCCTGGAATTTGACGCAGCGTCAGATCTGCGATCTGGAACTGATCCTGAACGGCGGTTTTTCACCGCTGGAAGGGTTTATGAGCCGTGACGATTATGAGTGCGTCTGCGCTTCCATGCGGCTGAAGAGTGGCTTGCTGTGGCCGATACCCGTGACCCTTGATGTCACCGAGGAGATGGCGGGCAAACTTCGTCCCGGCGCCATGCTCGCGCTGCGCGATTCAGAGGGAGTATTGCTGGCCGCTTTGCGTGTGGAGCAATTATGGAAGCCTGACCGGATGGCCGAAGCAGAAGCGGTCTTCGGCACCACTTCAAAGGAACATCCCGGTGTGTCCTACCTGCTGGACCGGACCAATCCGTGGTATGTGGGCGGGCGATTGGAAGGATTGCAACTGCCAAGCCATTATGATTTCCGATCTCTGCGGCTGACGCCGTCGGCATTACGCGCCAAATTTGCGCGCTTTGGCAGGAACAGGATTGTGGCGTTTCAGACCCGAAATCCGATGCACCGGGCCCATTTTGAGCTAACGCTGCAGGCGGCGGGAACGGTGGCCGGCAGTCTGCTGATCCACCCGTCGGTCGGGATGACCAAACCCGGTGATGTAGACCACTACACCCGCGTACGCTGTTACCGCGCCCTGCTGCGTAACTATCCGCAGGGGACCGCCATGCTCTCGCTGCTGCCGCTGGCGATGCGCATGGGCGGGCCGCGCGAAGCCCTGTGGCACGCGATCATCCGCAAAAACTACGGCTGTACCCATCTCATCGTCGGCCGCGACCACGCGGGGCCTGGACATGCGGCGAACGGCAAACCATTCTACGAGCCTTATGAGGCTCAAGAACTCTTCGCGAAACATCAGGAGGAACTGGGCGTCCAGATGGTTCCATTTCGCATGATGGTTTATCTGGAAGACCGCGATGAATTTGTTCCTCAGGATCAGGTTCCCCAGGGAGCGAAGGTAGCCATGATTTCCGGAACGCGCCTGCGCCAGTTGCTTGCAGAAGGCGGCCACATCCCGGATTGGTTCACCTTTTCACCCATTGCCAGGGAGCTACAACGCACATATCGGCCCCGCCGCGCCCAGGGGTTCACGGTTTTCTTCACCGGTCTTTCCGGAGCAGGCAAGTCCACGCTTGCAAATGTGTTGCTGGTACGGTTTCTCGAAAGGGGAGGCCGGCCGGTTACCTTGCTGGATGGAGACCTGGTTCGGAAGAATCTCTCCTCCGAACTGGGATTCTCCAAGGAGCATCGGGACCTGAATATCCGGCGGATCGGTTTTGTCGCGAAGGAGATCACCAAGAACGGCGGGATCGCCTTGTGCGCACCCATCGCCCCTTACGACCGCGTTCGGAAGGAAGTGCGATCCATGATTGAGCCGGTGGGAGGCTTCATCCTGGTGCACGTGGCCACGCCCCTGGACGTCTGCGAGCAGCGCGATCGCAAGGGGCTCTATGCAAAGGCGCGAGCGGGGATCCTGACGAACTTCACCGGCATTTCGGATCCTTACGAGCCCCCGGCAGACGCGGAATTGATTATTGATACGACTCGACTGACGCCGGGTGAGGCTGTTCAACAAATCCTAGCCTGCCTCGAAAAGGCCGGCTACTTGCGCTCCCGGCGTAGCAGGCGCCGTCAGAACTCTCGGGAGGACGCTCGGGTTGCGCCCGCGCGCGAGCAAGAGGATGGGATTGGCGCGAAAAGCGGGCAAGTGGGGAATACAAGCGTCGATTTAAAGCCAAAGTCGGGTCTCGCCGAGACGTCTTGAGACGCGTGGGTCCTGATTTCCTTTTTAGTCTTCGTTCCCGGAACCGATGGCATTCACCGCAACTCGGCACTTGGGTGGCCGGCCCCACTCTGGCTGGCATGATCGGCGAGGTGCCGAATGATAACCGCGTGAGCCTCGGCAGCGTCGCCATGGGAACGTGACGCCTGGTGGACTCAGGGAGAAGCAACACGAAAGGACGGACACGAATGAAGCGAGCTCAAGACCACGACACCTGCCTCAGCCCCGGACGGCTGAGGGAAAGCCGCCTCGAAGATCTGAGGAAGATCGGGGATGCCCTTCAGAAGGCTGCATCACTCTGCGAGAGATTTGCCTGGGAAACGGTTGGGGTGGAACGAAAGGCCGGCGGCGAGCCGGTTACCATTGTCGATCGAGCGGTGAACGAGTGCCTGCTGGAGACATTGCTGCAGGGCGATGAAGGCTGGTTATCAGAGGAGAGCGTCGACGACCGTCGCCGGATCGGCAAGCGTCGTGTGTGGGTCGTCGATCCGCTGGACGGGACAAAAGAATTTCTGGCGGGTTTGCCCGAATGGTGCGTTTCAATCGCGCTGGTGGAGGATGGCCAAGCCGTCGCCGGAGGGATATGCAATCCGGCGACAGGAGAAATGTTCACCGGGTCGCTCGAAAACGGAATTTACTGCCGGCCAGGGAGAGATGAAAACATTTTGCCCGGGGCGCGCAAGAGGCCGCTGGTCCTCGCCAGCCGGAGCGAGATGGGACGCGGAGAATGGGATTGGCTGAAGGCGGCGCCGTTTGAAGTGCGGCCAGTCGGTTCAATTGCTTACAAGCTCGCGATGGTTGCCACAGGCCGGGCCGACGCCACCTGGACATTCGTTCCGAAATCGGAGTGGGATGTCGCGGCCGGCGTTGCGTTGGTTATGTCGAGTGGGGGCATCGTGAGAGGCCTGGATGGAAAGCCCCTGGCCTTTAATCAATCCGAAACAAAAAGAGATGGCCTGGTGGCATTCGCCAGTAGCGTGGACACACGGCTCGCAAAGGAATTCCGAGGGTGTCTTGGTCGCCGACGCTCATTGGATATTCCCCTTAGCGAACTGCAACATTTGACTTCCGAACGAAAAGAATTCAACTGAAGCTCATGGAGGGCACTCAACATGTCTAATGACATGCCGAAGCTGCTTTATATCGCTGCCTGGAGCAGAAGCGGGAGCACGATTCTCGATCAGGTCTTGGGGCAACTGGAAGGTTTCTTTACCGTCGGCGAGTTGGCACACGTCTGGGATCGTGGCGCCGACCTCCTGTGCGGCTGTGGCAGGGAGGTCAAGGACTGCGAAATCTGGGACCAGATCTTTACCGAAGCTTTTGGCGCACCGCCAGGCGTCTTTGACTTTGCCAATATTACGAATCATCGGTTGTGGGCGACACGCCTTCGCTATTTCTCGGTACTGACCAATCCGGTGGCGAGGCGGCTTCTTTGGAAGTCGCTTGAGCCTCGTCTGGAGCTGATGGGAAAGCTCTATCGCGCGGTAGGCAATGCAACAGGAGCAAAGGTGATTGTCGATTCTTCCAAGCGACCCAATTACGGCTACCTTCTCGAGCTCTGCGGCGTCGGTCTGCCTTATATCGTGCACCTGGT
Organism: Terriglobia bacterium; assembly: GCA_046705285.1. Taxonomy (GTDB): domain Bacteria; phylum Acidobacteriota; class Terriglobia; order UBA7540; family UBA7540; genus SCRD01. The sequence continues at coordinate 3,472 of JBJKQK010000096.1, read as the reverse complement.
TCGCGACCCCCGTGGTTGTGCCTATTCGTACCAGGTCCCCAAGCCACATCCTGACCCTCACATCGGACTGATGTCGACGTTGCACCCGGGCGTAAGCTCGCTCCAATGGCTTGAAATCAATGCGGCGGTCCAGAGGACGTGGGGCCGCGCGCGCGGACGTTACCTGCTGGTGCGATACGAGGATTTCATAGCAGCGCCCAAAGAGACGATTTGTCGGATTCTTGAATTAGTGGGAGAACCGATTTCCCGGTTGCCTTTCCTTTCCCCGAATTCGGTGATTCTGGGGCCGCGACACGGTGTGGCCGGCAATCCGAGCCGTTTCAGCACGGGTACGGTCCAGCTCAAGCTCGACGAGCGATGGAAATCAGGTCTGAGGCATCGGGACAAGGTGCTCGTCACAACGATCACCAGCCCGTTGCTTCGGAGGTACGGCTACGACCAAAGGCAGGGCAGGACGGGATTCGTACCCTCGACATTCCGAGCCGGCTCAATCATCTCGAATAGCAACGAGCCGGGAAGCACGCAGCGCTCCGGGAATACAGCGTGATCGGCGGGTGACGCTGCCGAGGAATGGCCGTGTTCAACAGCCTTCAGATCCCACATATCGCGAGAGCCTCGCCACCCGGGTGAAAGCTTCCGCGCATCCGCACCAGTTCCCCGTAGCGCTTCCGCACCCACAGCTTTTCCGCTCTCTGACCTCAGATGTTCCACCGCCGCCGGCGGTCCAAGCCGCTCCTGCCCATACTTCTCCCCCACCAGCACTATGATCCTGCCCCGGAACTCCTCCCTGTACGCAGGTTTGAACCGCGCCCCCCTCACAGATGCGCCACCTGCCAAAGTTCTCCAGAATGAAGCTTGCCCGACCTCGGCTCATGGCAAGTCGACTTCCGTCACCCTGAATTTGTAACCGGTTGAACATACAGAGGTTAGGGACGGGTCAGGGCACCATTCCATCCCTGGTGAAGGAATAGATTTCCGGAAAGGTGCCTACTCCGGCGCTGAAGTCCGGTAGCCCTTTCTGAAGGAATGAGGGCCTGTCAACGGGACTTTGGGAGACACCGCGCCGCGAGCGGGACCGCGCCAGGTAATCGGCCACTTATCAACTTGCCTGGCCGAACGATTGTAGGTCATTGTGCCATCCGGTATTTACCTGAATAAAATGTAAGTAGACGACCTGAAATGTACTTCCATAAATAGGTATTAAATCGTACATATTTCCCTTGACAAGACCCGCAATTCTGATAAGAATGTGGGCGTCCGCAGAGAGCTGTTCCCGGCCGACTTGGAAGAAAATGTGGTTCAACCGCTCAACCTTGTTTTTTGCCCCTTAACAGGAAATTCCCGGTACGCAAGTGACCCTCAGGGGAAGGTAAGCTGGACTCGAAAATAAGGAAATCCATACTACAAAAGGGTTTATTCAAATCCATTGCCTTAGGCTGGCCCTTGTTCTTGTGCTGCCTTACCATCGGGTGCGGCCCGGGTCTCACCCTCCCCTCGAACTCCGGGTGTGCGGGCAGTGGGACTGGGTGCCAGTCTGTCAAGGCACCTGTTGTGAGCTTGAGCGCGCAGCCCGCCAGCGTCAGCTCGGGGGAATCGTCCACACTGAGCTGGTCGTCGACGAATGCAAAAACTTTGACAATTGACCCGGGGGTCGGAACCGTACTGGCACAGGGAACAATCAAGGTTGTGGCCAAGCAGACCACAACCTACACATTGACGGCCACCGGCGACGGCGGCACGACCACAGCCAAGGCCACCGTCACGGTGGACCCGGTACAGCCGGCGGGTGTTCAGCTCAGCCCGGGCGATGACCTCCAGACGGCCGTCAACAATAAACCCCCGGGGACCGCCTTTGTGCTGGCCCCGGGCGTTTACCGGATGCAGACTGTGGTGCCGAAAGCCGGCGACGTCTTTTCCGGCGAAAGCGGAGCCATCCTCGATGGCGCCGAACTGATCGATCCTTCCTCCTGGCGGCAGACTTCCTCCAGCGTGTGGGAGGCCCAGGTTTCAGGGATCGTTCCGCAGTCTTCTTACCGAGGCGAATGTGACTCCACTCACCCCGCCTGCATGTACCCGGAAGACCTTTTTTTTGATTCGAAACCGCTCACCCGCGTAACCAGCGTTTCTGCGGTTGCTCCTGGCAAATGGTATCTGGACTACAGCACGGAGAAGGTTTATGTGGGCAGTGATCCGAGCGGCCACGTCGCCGAGTTGAGCGTGCTTGGCGCGGCCTTCTGGGGAAGCGCCGCCAGCGTCACGATCAAGGGACTCGTGATCGAGAAGTATGCCTGCATGGCCGGGAAGGGAGCCATTAATGCCATGGCTTCGCTTTATGGTTACGGGCCTGCCGCCGACAACTGGACCGTGGAGTCAAATGAGATCATGCTGAACCACGGAGCCGGGGTCCGGGCAAACAGCGGAATGGTCGTCAGCAACAATAAGATCCACGATAACGGCCAGGTGGGGATTGCCGGAAACGGAAACGAGATCCTGGTGCAGAATAACGAGGTCTATAAGAACAACTATGCCGGATACGCGTACGGCTGGGAAGCAGGCGGGATCAAGTTTGCCAGCTTTGCCACCAATGTCACCATTGACGGCAACTACGTGCATGACAATCTCGGCCCCGGCATCCACGCCGATATCAGTTGTGATTATTTCACCATCAAGAACAACCACACCTCCAACAACCTCGGCTACGGCATCCATTACGAGATCAGCTATAACGGGGTGATCGAAGGCAATACGGTGGAGAATGACGGGAATTCGTCGCAAGGCAAAGGCTTCTGGTACGGAGCGGGGATTCTGGTCTCAAACTCCTCAAACGTCCAGGTCTACGACAACACGGTGACGGATTGCATGGATGGGATCGGCGGGACCCAGGCGGAGCGGGGAACTGACCCGAAAACCGGCAAGGTTTATACCCTGCAGAATCTCGATGTCCACGACAACATCATTACCCAGCAGACCGGCTATGCCGCCGGCATTGTGAAGGCAAGCGCCTTCGATGATTCCGTCTACACCAGCTGGGGCAACCACTTCCAGAACAATACGTTTCACCTTTCGGACTCCAGTTACCCGTTTTTCTCCTGGCTGGATCAAGATTGGACCGAGGCCCAGTGGATGGAATATTCCAGCGAGCACTGAGCGGAGAACGCGTCGAGAGCGTCGTCGGGTATGTCAATCGGGTAGCGGGTACCCATCTCCGAAAGAGCGATGCCGTGCCAAGGTGATTCCTAGGGACACTGCACTGCGGGCAGGACGGCAGGATGCAAGGTGCCACCGTGCCTGAGCGGCGCCACTACTGTGAATTGAATCACCTGAGTTTCATCACCACCAGAACCTGCCACTATCCCCCCTGCCTCGCTCCTCCCACTATCGCGCCCAACCTAACAAAGAGCCGCACCAGAGTTATAGACCAATTTTGCACCAACTGCCTGAAACCGGCTCCTCGGGGAACCGGAAACCCTCC
>JBJKQK010000095.1:0-7069 GCA_046705285.1 Terriglobia bacterium | reverse complement strand
TGGTATAGGTGACTCCCATCCGCAGGACGAAGGGATCGCTGACGGTGGAGAGTCCGAACTCGGGTTCCAGGCGGAATGTCCAACGGGGTGAAAGCGCATAGGTGAGGAGCGGACCCAGGTACTGTTGTTCCCGCGGCCAGTAAAAACCGAACTGACTGAGATTCCCTAACCCGCCATCCATTTCCAGCCCGTAGCCGAGACGTTGTCGGGAGAGAGCAGCCGGAGCTGCCATGGTTCTCATCTTCATCTGGCTGCCCATGCCGTTTATGCCGTTCCACCCCGGCTCCCGGAAGACTCCCCAGACGTAGCCGAAATCGTTGTTGTAGTTCTGGACATCAGTCTCTGAGATGAAATTGAAGGTGGCATCGTAGCGCCCCCAGTTGTGATAGACAATCGCTCGCGTTTCCAGGGTGTGCGCAGGGAGGTGGCGCGCCACATCCAGGGGAAGCGTGAGGTCTGAGGTGCCGAAGCCGCTGATTTCCATCTTGTACAACGCCGCCCGGTTGACATCCTCATACTCGGCGTAGAGAGTAAAGTTCAACAGATGATCGTGAGGAAGAAGTTTGAAATAGGTGTTGAATCGCAACCCGCCGAAGGTTGCGGGCAGGCCGCCGATTTCCTGGCCCTCGGCCATAAAGCCCGCCGTCCAGCGGTTGGTGATGCCGTACTCAGTCATGCCCATGTAAGTAAGGTAATTCGGCCCGGTTTGCGCCAACTGGTAATCGGGCAGCAGCATCAGCATGATGCTGCCTTTCGGCACTGGAGTGCTGACGGCGGTGAAGTAAGGGTCCATCTGCTGCGCGTATAAGGACCTGACGCCGATGAATGCAAACGCTAGAAAACAGATTGTGACTGCTCGTTTCAAAGCCGGACGCGGCCCTTTCTTCCTCAGGAATCCAAAGAAAAAGACGTGCTGATGACCTTCCGGATGTGTACATTCCTTTCGACAAATGTCACTCATTTCCTGTCTCCTCTTTCTGCTGATCTTGGATTGGACAGCCCCGCGATGCGGTCCAGCGCAGACATGGGTTGGCCTTGTTCCAGACCTTTCCGTTCAGGTGCGGGCTCGCGCTATGCGCCGCGAACAGGCGCGACTTCACCCGTTGCGCGTGAGCCCATTGGAAGGAATGGCGCTAGATGCGGAGGAGTGACCGATTTTGACAGATTGTCCGCCCCGTGCTGACGCCGGGGGGCGAATGCGAAAAAGTATCGAGATCTGCAACAGGCAAATTGGCGGCAGGCAGTACGGATGCGGATGGGAGGACCCTGCCTGCCAGACTTTGAAGATCATGAGCAGCCTGATTGCCTGCCGGAACCAAAAAAACGCCCGTGGAATGGCCATGCCAGAGACAATTCGGCTGGTGACAAGGACACTGCCGATTTGGGCCCGGAGCATGTTGAGGGTGACCTTGCTCCGTCACTGCCCGGATCATCTTGAAAGGGCATACTCCAGCGGCGCAAAGCGACGTACACGTCACCGCATAGAGCCATGCTATGTTCAGTCCCACAATGAGCGCGAGAGAAATCCCCCGGCGACTCGCATGCCCCATTTCATGCCCCTTGATCACAGTGCAGCCTTGGCCCTCCATTTCCTGCGAGCCAACGGATACAGCCCTGAGTTGCGTTGGTCACTATCGCGCAAGCTGCGGCATGTCAGAACTTATGAATGCGGAAGGGATAAAGCTGCACAGAACGCACTACCGATTGCAATTCAGCCCTTGTTCTGATGCCCCAGGCCCAATTGTTTCCGGTCGTAGTTTGCCGGCCTGGATATCAGGTCGGTTTTGTTGCCCCAACTCATCGTTATACGCCCGCCCCACACGCGGCACCCTGTTGTGCTTGTCCAGTCGCCCCCGACCGGCCGTAAATAATTTCGATGCAATTCCACGACTTCAGGTTGCGCTGCGCGGGGCTGCCGTACGAAGAAGTTGCGTTGGCAGGCGTTCTTCAATGCATTCAAGCAGTCTTGGGTGTGGCACGTGCTGGACACGAGCCGAACTTTGAAAGCTCCAACTCCATGCCCAGGCGATGCCTCAATGGTTCCATCTGCTAAATAGAAGCCTTGCGCAGGCGCAAGGCGTTCGTCACGACTGAAACCGAGCTGAAGCTCATGGCCGCGGCGGCGATGATGGGGCTCAGCAGCAGGCCGAAGAACGGGTAGAGTACGCCTGCGGCAATCGGCACTCCGATGCTGTTGTAAACGAAAGCGAAGAAGTGGTTCTGCTTGATGTTGCGCATGGTCGCCCGGCTCAGCATGCGTGCCCGCACAATGCCGCGCAGGTCGCCCTTCACCAGTGTGACTCCGGCGCTTTCCATGGCCACATCGGTTCCAGTGCCCATGGCGATGCCGACCTGTGCCTGGGCCAGTGCCGGAGCGTCGTTGATGCCGTCGCCGGCCATGGCCACAAACCGGCCCTCGCTCTGGAGCTGTTTCACCACGCTGGCCTTGTCTTCCGGCAGGACCTCCGCGATCACACGGTCGATCTTGAGCTTCTTAGCCACAGCTTCGGCCGTGGTGCGGCTGTCGCCGGTCAGCATCACAACCTGCATGCCGTCCTCGTGCAATTGCCGAATGGCTTCCGGCGTGGTTTCCTTCACCGGGTCGGCAACGCCGATCAGCCCCGCGACCTTTTCATTCACCACAACAAACATCACAGTCTGACCTTCGGAACGCATTGATTCCGCCTTCTCAAGAAGCGCGCCCGCATTGGTTTTTAACTCATCGAGAAGCTTATGATTTCCCAAGGCCACCTGGCTGCCATCCACGCGCCCCTGAACGCCTCTGCCGGTCAGCGAATCGAAATCCTCCACTGAGGCAAACCGCACGCCTTCCGCTTCTGCGCCTTTCACGATAGCCGCGGCCAGCGGATGCTCGCTCCCGCGTTCCAGGCTGGCAGCCATCCGCAGCAGGCTGGCGCGGTCAAAGCCGTTCGAAGTTTCCACGGCCACCAGCTTCGGTTTGCCTTCGGTCAGCGTTCCGGTCTTGTCCACCACCAGCGTGTCCACTTTGCGCATATGCTCAATGGCTTCGGCGTTTTTGAACAGCACGCCCACTGTGGCTCCCTTGCCGGTCGAGACCATGATGGAAACCGGCGTGGCCAGCCCAAGTGCGCATGGGCAGGCGATGATCAGCACGGCGACGGCGTTGACAATGGCATTGGCCATGCGCGGCGAAGGACCCCAGACGCTCCAGCCGATAAAGGTAAGGATCGATATCCCGACAATGGTTGGTACAAAGTACCCGGCCACCACGTCCGCCAGCTTCTGGATGGGCGCGCGGCTCCGCTGGGCATCGCTGACCATCTGTACAATCTGCGCCAGCAGGGTTTCGCTGCCGACGCGCTCGGCTTGCATTACAAGCGACCCTGTACCGTTCACCGTTGCTCCGGTCACCCGGTCGCCCGACTGCTTTTCCACCGGGATCGGTTCGCCGGTGATCATCGATTCATCCACGCTGCTACGTCCTTCGAGCACCACGCCGTCCACCGGCACTTTCTCGCCCGGCCGTACACGCAGCCGGTCGCCGGGATTCACTTGGTCGAGCGGAACGTCTTCCTCGGACCCATCCTCTCGAATCAGACGCGCGGTTTTTGGCGCCAGTCCCAGCAGGGCGCGAATGGCGGCTCCCGTCTGCCCGCGAGCACGCAATTCCAGCACCTGGCCCAGCAGCACCAGAACGGTGATTACTGCTGCCGCCTCAAAATAGACGTCCACGCTGCCGGCCACGTTTCTGAATGAAGCTGGAAAGATCCCGGGGAAAAGCGCTGCGATAAAGCTGTAGGAATAGGCCACGGTAACGCCAAGCCCGATCAGCGTGAACATGTTCAGGCTGCGATTAACAATCGATCGCCAGCCACGCACGAAGAACGGCCATCCGCACCAGAAAACGATGGGCGTGGCAATGATCAGTTGCGCCAGAACCCCGCCGTGGGAATTGGCCCAATTGCTCCATAGATACCCGGACGGAAGATAACCAACCATGGAAATGCTCAGCAGCGGAACGATCAGGGCCAGGCTGATCCAGAACCGGTGCTTCATGTCGTGCAGTTCGGTGTTTTCTTCCTGCTCCGCCGCAACGGTCTTCGGCTCCAGTGCCATGCCGCACTTGGGGCAGGCGCCCGGCTCCTGCTGCCGAACCTCCGGGTGCATGGGGCAGGTATATCCGCCTTTCGCGGCTTTTGGCTTCTTTGGTTTGGCTGAAGCGGGCGGATGCTCCACCACGTGGATTGCATACTGTTCCGGATCCGCCTGGAACTTCTCAAGGCAGGAAGCGCTGCAGAAGTAGTACTTTTGGCCGCCAAATTCTTCGGACCCAACCGCATCTGCCGGATTCACATCCATGCCGCAGACGGGGTCTTTGGTCACCCTGGATGGACCCTCGGCGGACCCTTCCATCACAGGAATCTTTTCATTTGAATGTTTGTGTGCCATTGATAAACCTCCATAACAAAACCTAAGTCACGTCAGCTCATTCGGCTGTGGCGGCGGGTATTCTGATGCCATCACTGAACAACGTCTTCCTGGTCTGAGCTTGCGGGGCGTGACGATCAGCTTCAGGCCTGCCATTCCGCTGACGGCAACTTTCTGCCGGCGTTCGAAAGATTGCTGGCCCCTGCTCTCGGCCTGCCAGATTTCGCCTTCGCAAATGACCTGTCCGGAATTGCCCTGCCAGTTGAGAACCTCCGCCCGCGAGCTCAGGATCTTCTCAGCTCCGGTACGAACGGGAAGCCGCATGGCGCCCATCATCAGCGCCTGGTAAACGACGAAGAACGCCAGGACTGCCAGGTACGCGGCCAGTGCCGCCCAGAATGGCAGCACAAAAAACAACCCGATACCCAGCAGCGGAAGGCTCATAATGATCATCATCAAAAGCATCGAATCCTCCTTGCGGTGGCAGTCTAGCGAAGACTTGGATCGTCTTCGTGGTCAGACTGGCTTTTCGATTCCGGTTCTGCGTCCGGACTGTTTTTCGGCTGGCTGCCAACTCTCGCTCGCCGTGGGTTCGTCGGATAAGGCGGAATATCACACGATTTCCATCCACCCGCTCGCCAGTAAAACCACAGACCGACAGCAAACAGAGCGGCCACAACCCAGGTCCAGAAACTCATGACATTCCTCCTTTCTTTGAGATGTTTGAGATTGAGCCCAGGGGCGGGAAGTCCGGCGGGCTTGTTGCAATCCACACCGAACTCCCGGACCGCATTAATTCTGATCCTGCTGCGGCTGGTTCCAGTAGCAGTGGTAGTCGTTCATCGGCATGTACCCCATCATTCCCCATGTACGCGAGTATTCTTTTTTCAGCTGGGCGATGGCTGCGTCCGCATCAGCCAGCTTGCTCTTGATGGCAGCGGAACTGGCTTCAGCCCTGGCCCTTGAAAGATCTGAGGAGACTCGATCAATCAGGTTTCGCATGGCGTTGTAGTTTTCCATCATGTACCGGCCCATCCTTCCATACATCATTCGCCCATTCATCATTCGTCCATACGTCATTCCGCCAGTCATCATCCCGCCGTCCATCATTCCATTTCGCCCCATGGTCCCGGTCGTTCCCTGACTCGATGTTGGGCTGCTGGAGTCGGTCTGAGCGGAGCCCCTTTGTGAGAAGCTCGCGATGACAAATAGAGAAAAAAGAACCACCAGTGTGATGCCGATAATCTTTTTGACTTTCATACATCCTCCTTAAATTGGCGGCAGATTTGGCCGCCTTGGAATCTGTTCTTTGAGTCCCTGCCGTCGAGCCCGTTGTGTGTGTGGGCGCAAGAAAAGACCGACTGACTCCCGCTTACCAGGAGAAATAGCCGGAACCCCCAGGCGGAATGCGGCCACTCTGTCCACCCGGATCGGGATCGCCGTGCGTCAAGGTCTTCCTCACTCCACGGAGTACATGAGGCAGGTACGGTTCCGGACCAGAGCCCTTCGCGATGTCCAAAGCTCCATTCCTCTTCATGACCTCGGCAGCGGCATCCGCCTTTCGATCGGATCCTGTCGCAAAAACAAGTGCTCCGCCCCGCCGCAATTCCTGGATACAAGCTTCCGTTTCACCTTGAGGGACCCCAATTCCCAGGAGGGATTCCGCCAGTTCGACTTCGAAATCGAGTCGGGGGAAATTCATCGAGCCACTGATCTCGAACCTCTCCGGCTCCTGCAGAATGCGAATCTCATTCCTGGGAAAACCCAGAACCGCAATCTTGCGTACAACATCGTCTACGGACCCGGAATTCCTGAACACCCCAACCACAGTTTTTCTTCCTCCACGCAGGCTAACCCTGTCTGTTCCCTGATTGATTTCAACCTTGGTACTCATTTCTCTCTCCTTATCGTTTCCTCCGGCACGTCTGCCGGACCTTGCCTTGGGAGAATGGGCAGTGCGTGAACCTACGTTTTGCATCGTTATCATCTTCGCCTTGCCTCATTCTTCAATCTTTGTTGAGGCATGTTGCGTGCCAGACTGCCGATCAAGGCCAGATTTCAAACTGATCCGTATCCCGCTAGCGGTCTATCATTTGGAACGGTCCATGAATGGCGAAAACCAAACGGACCAGAATTCTTCCAGATGGCCTGCCAACCGTTGTCCGATATAAGCCAACGAGTTGCCTCAAAAGGGCCAATGGGCAACTGGGTTTCCCCGCGGTTCCTCAACGCAAACCTCCGCGCGCTGATTTAACAGACACAGCAGGGTTGTACTGCCCTTTGGATGGTTTGATGTGTGTGTCGGTTTGGGCGGGTGGCGTAGACCCTGGTTTCGGGGGTCTGCGATTCGCGAAGTGAACTCGTGTCGTTGAGAAGCCGTCATTTTGACCGGCCAAAGCGCCTGCGTACCACTCGAATTGGTGCCCACGGACAGTGTTGGCCTGTCCGTGGGCCTTTCGATCGAGGAGGACCCCATAGTCAGAAAGTCACTGACCGTGGTTACCAGTTCTTAAAGACGCACGCACGAGATAATAGTGTCAACGCAAAGTAGAAAGTTCCGGAATTTAGCCAGATAGAAACTTCCTCTTCCAAGGGTGGTTTGGGGGAGGGGTGTGGGCTTTGCTGGCGGCAAGTCCTGGAGGCCGTAGGCCGGAAGGAC
>JBJKQK010000094.1:0-6255 GCA_046705285.1 Terriglobia bacterium | reverse complement strand
CGGTTTTCATCATTCTGGCGGTGATCGCACTGGCCATTGGCGTTGGCTTTCTGGCGCATCGATGGGAAGCTCCGGCGCGGCCGACGGTCTGCCAGATCTGCGGCCGCACGATCCCGAAGCAGACGGCTTTTCGGATCGACACGACCCACGGAACCATCTGGGCCTGTTGCGCCCGATGCGCGATGCACCACATGATTGACCACCCCGGCGAGGTCCGCAAGGAGTGGGCGACCGATCTCGACTCCGGCCGCCTGATTCCCGCCAAATCGGCCTATTACGACGAAGGCGGCGACGTGCAATACTGCACCCGCCCGAACCCTGCCATCCAGCGCGTGCCTGGCCAGGGAGTGCGCATGCGCGTCTATGACCGATGCCTGCCCGTGCTGGTCGCCTTTTCCACCAGGGACGAAGCCGAGGCCTATCGCCAAAAGCACGGCGGCCGCGTCGTCACCTTCGATCAAGCTCTCCAGGACGTCCGCAATCAGTAAGGGTCATCTCCCCGGATCATGCGTCTGCAGACACATCCCTGCCACGGTCTGCGTCATTCCTGATGTAAGCTGTCTGTAAGAAACTTGCCTGTCCGCCGACTACCTTAGACGTGAAGGAGAGCGAGGCCATTCCGTCTGACGCACCCATTCAGGACGAACTCTACCAGCAGGCGGTCAAGGTCTATGGCACTCCTCTGGAGCGGCTTGCGCGCGGCTACGAAGCCGATGCGGAAGCGCGCCGCGACCTGCTGCAGGAAATCCACATTGCCCTGTGGCGAAGTTTTGCGGGTTTCAACGGACGCTGCTCGCTGCGCACCTGGGTTTACCGGGTTGCCCACAATGTTGCGGCCTCACACGTGACCCGCCATCGCCGGGCAAGGTCCATGGTTCTTGTCGGCCTGAAGGAATTGGAAAACCTGCCGGACCGGAATGCGGCCGAGCCTGACGCGGATCGCCAGCATGCCCTGCAGCGCCTGTTGGAGCTGATCCAGCGGCTGAAGCCGCTCGAACGGCAGGTGATCCTGCTCTATCTCGAAGGGCTGGATGCGGCGTCCATTGGAGACATCACCGGCATCTCTCCCGCCAACGTGGCGACCAAGATCCACCGGATCAAACGCATTCTGCGCCGGAGTTTTCATGACCGAGGGCAAGATGACGAATGAATTCCCCACAGACGATCGGCTGAAGGACGTCTGGCAAAACCAGAAACCGGAGGGTATCCACATGTCTGTTGATGAAATCCGCAGTAAAGCTGGCAGTTTTCGAAAAAAGATTTATTGGCGCAACGTGCGCGAGTATGTCGCGGCCCTGGTCGTAGTGGGCTTCTCCGCCTATATGCTCTCGCTCACCACCGGCGCCCTCATGCGAGCCGGTTTCATCCTGGTGATTGCCGGAGTGCTGTACGTGGTTTGGCATCTATACCGGAAAGGCTCCTCGCAAAGCGTCCCGGAGGAAACGGGCATGGTGAGCGGCCTCGAATACTTGCGGAGTGAACTCGAACGCCAGCGCCGCCTTCTTCAAAGCGTTTGGCGATGGTATCTTGGGCCGCTCGTTCCCGGTTGGGTGCTGCTGCAGGTAGCCGCCGTCCATGCGAATCCAGGACACCTGGGGCGCTTCGCGCTGTTCCTTGCGATTTCCAATTGCACCGCAGCCGCCGCCTTCATTTTCATCTGGAGGATCAACCGGCGGGCGGCGAAAGAGCTTCAGCGCCAAATCAACGAATTGGGCGCGCTGCAGAAGCAGGAATAACACTTGCAAGAACATAATGGCGGGACCCGGTACACACTCCGGAGCGTCCGCAACCAGTAAGCCTGTTCACGTCTCACAAAAGACACCCTCCATCGCAAAGCTTCGGGCTTACCGGACAGATTTCAATCAGGGGCCGTTGGCCCACATGCGGCAGCAGGTGCCTCAAATCAGGCAACCGTTCTGTCGCTGTGTTGGGATCGATCTGAGCGTAGCAAAACTATGTCCCTCTTATCTGCAACTTACAGACAAACCCAATCTCACCCATGCGTTGGCAACCGAGATGCACCTGATAAGAGCAGATTGCCCGACGAGGCAGGACGATGCAAACGCGAAGCAAAATCATATCGGTCAACAGCCAGCTGCCATTCGATCGTTGCGTGAGCGTGCTCCGCGAATCCATCAAGCGGTCGGGTCTGGAAATTGTTGCCGAACTTGCCGTGCATCGCCAGCTCAAACGCGAACTTGGCCTTGGGCTCCCAAGATGCACCATTTTCACGGTCTGGGATCCGGTCATCGCATACCAGGCTCTGAGCGCGGCAGCCGAGGCACCGTGCTTCATGCTCTTTAACGTCACCGTCTCCGAACACGGATCGCAGAGCGTTGTGTGCGTGCCAGGGACTTCCCTGCTGTGCTCCTGCTCGGATTCGGTCGGGACCCGGTTGATGGCCCGCACTGTGGGTGAGAAAACGATGAAAGTCCTGGCCCGCATGTCCGACGCCAAGCTGCCGGCACCCGTCCGGAAGGACGGCAATCATACGGCTTCCTGGTTGCGCCGCGGCGTGCAGCATGCCTGGAGGGTTGTGGTTGGAGGTACGAGATGAAGGAGATCAAGGCGTATATCCAACGCTGTTGTGTGAATGAAACGGTCAATCAACTTGAAGCAGCCGGAGCTCCCGGGATCACAGTTGTTGAGATTCATCCTGTTGGCTACGGGTATAAGCCCAATTACTTCGAGACTCATTTCAAGGATGCGTTGAAGAGGTACAGCTACATGCAGATCGTCAAGGTCGAGGTGGTCTGTGCTGATCGGGACGTGGATCGACTGGTGGCCACCATCGAACAGGTTTGCCACAAGGGATCGCAAGGAGATGGCTGGATCTTTCTGACTGACGTGCAAAAGGCCATCCGCATTCGAGATGGCGCTTCGGGTGAAGCGCCGCTCCTTGAAGACCGGAATCTGGACAGGACCAATCAGACACGGACACTTGACTGCAAGTCATAAAGAGAATGGAGGCAATTAATATGTCCGGCTTTGAATGGTTCCTGATTTTGTTACTGGTTGTGATGGGCGGATTTTATCTCCTGGGCCGCCGGCCCGCTGCGCTGATTCCCCTCCACCCAGCCCATCCGGGCCGGGCCAGTGAACCGGGCGACCAGGTACAAGATGCGAGCCAGCACGCGAGTAATGCAACAAACAGGCGACAGCCTCACCATCACGGCGGCTGTTGCTGAAACCGAGATTTTTTTGCAGGGGAGAGTGAGTTATGGGTGGATTATTGTGGCTTCTGATCATTGTGGGTTTCTTCTATTTCATGATGCGCTATGGCTGCGGCGGGCACATGGCCCACGCGGAACACGGCGCCCACGGGAACAGAGCAATTGAGGTCCCCACGACGAACAGTCTTGAGATCAGTTCCACGGACGATCCGGTGTGTAAAATGCCGGTAGGCTCCCGTCAGGGTTACTCCGAAGTCTATCAGGGGCGGCCATACCGTTTCTGCTCACGGAAGTGCCTGGACCGGTTTGACCAGGAACCTCGGCGGTACGTTGCCTGAGGCACTTCCAAACCGCGTTCAGGCAAATGACGAAGACCTTTGCAAGAAAAATGCCGGGAATCACAGGACAATTCACATAAGCCTGGCAACTACCGCACGAGTTCAGTGCCGTGGGCCTTTTGCACGACGAACCCACGGCATTAAAGGCGATGCCGTGGCTACCAACCGAGATGTTCATTTTTACCCGTTGTTCAGAACTAATGAACACGGCGATAAAGTGAACATCTGAGCCACGGCACCGGTTTCGGGCTTTGGACCTTTTTGCCTACAAGCTGCGTCGCCGCGAACAATCTAGTTTTATACTTCGTAATTCGTCGCTTTGGGTGTATATAGTTGGGGATTCAATTGTCTGACTGTAGGCAGCCGCACACATTGCAGCAAGCGCAATGTGTGCGCCACCCACGAGCGGCTAGCGCGGTTCTTTCGTCAAAGCAAGAGCCGCACCCCGTGCGGTGACATCAACCAATTACATCCCAAGACATAGCAGGGGGGCGAAAGGCAGTTGACAAGTCTTTGGGTAGAAACGATTATATCCATATTGTTCTAACTCCGAACGACAGATTCACTGGCGAAACGAATGGACAACGCATCCCAGAAAGATGACTCCGTGCACCGTGGTTGGCTGGCCGAAACCGGCGAAAGGTTCTCCAAACTACTTCAAACTGGCGAATATGACAGCGGCAGCCCCGACCTGGTCCCGTTGCGACTCGTGGCCCTCTCGACGGGCTACATGCGTGAGGTTTCGGTCCCGGGATACTCTGAGAAAAAGGTCGAATTCCGGATTGAACTGTTGGAGCCGAATGAGCAGGGCCGGGCGCGCGAATCCTGGGGCAACGCGGCCGAGTGGCTGGCCCCCTATCAAATTGCCGTCGTTACGGACGAGAACGTAAGCACGATCGAAGACGATTATGAGCAGCTCGCAGCTAACCTCTGGTTGAACGAAGAAAACATCTGCATTATCGGCGGCCAGTTGCGGATCAGCGTGAGTTCGTTGTCGCCTGAGGCCAAAGCTAGGTACTACAGGGAAAATGCCGAGTCACGTGCGGGCAGCGAGCCCCAAAGAGACCAGCAGAACGACCCTCGGCCAGGACTTCTGCGATACCATCCTAATTGGTATTCCGTTTCCCGGGATTTCTTCCCGACGCTTTACACTTCCTTCAAGCATTTACGGCCCAAGAACGGACTGCTATCTCTTAGCGAGTACCAGCAGCTCATCAGTGGTTACATAGACAGGTACTGGAATCCGCACCTGCTTGAGACGCCCGTTGCGCAACGCCCACGTAACACCAAACGCATGAGCAATGAGTTCGATACATTTTGCCACGCTGCGAGATTTTTCTTCACAGGGCGCAATATTTTTCATTTCTCAAAACCGCTCACGCAGTTGCTTAGGTTCACCGAGGTTGATGACGTCCACTGGAATGCGATAAAGCTTCCGTTCTCCTGTTTCTACATTTGGTTCGGTCCCCAGGATGAGTGGCCGCTAAAGGGCGGCCACCATTTTGTCGACGGGGCATATATAGGCGAAGTTGACAGCCAGCACTCCAGAGGGCTTGATATGTTCCTGACGACGCGGTCCGCCGGGCCCCGAAAGGGTCCTTGGAACTATGTGCTCCAAGATGATGTTTATTTCTACCTCCCTTTTGAAATAGCGGGGCCGGATGTTACCGTAGGTGACTCGCTGAGGGCAACGCTCGAAACGAGTGACGACTTTAACGAAGAGTGGAAGCGTGCGGCCATTCCTGAAGAGGCCAGACGGATGGCCGAGGCCTCGGGCAAGAGACTAAGGCAATTACCCCGTGAGCTGACGGCACAGGGTGAGAAGGTTCGTGAAAGGCTGCAAGACCTCCCGGTCTTTCGGGAGGTGCTGAGACTCGCGATTAACTGCCTCTGTTACCTGGCTTCACCTAGCCGGGACGTGAAGGCCAGATATCCTGAGTGTGCGGTAACGAAAGCGATGGAGGAGGGGAAGACCCCGCTCGAGCGTGCTCGTGCCAGAAACAAAGCATCTCGGCTGGGCATTACTTTTATCAATTTCTGTGGGGACTCGCTCGTCAGTGATTCCCGGCACAGTGAGTCGGGCCTGGAGCTTTCGGCGCACTGGAGAAGGGGCCACTGGCGGAATCAGGCCATCGGTGTCGGGCATTCGGCCCATAAGTTAATCTGGATACGTCCCACTCTCGTGCGAAAGGACAAGGCCGACGGGGAGGTGCCGGGACATGTGTACGACGTGACAGAGTAGCGGGTAGCTGGTAGCCACAGTCAGCGACTTCCTGACTGTGGGTCGTTCCTTGGTCGAGGGGCCCACGGACAGGACTGCGCTGTCCGTGGCTACCAATTCGTCTTGCGCGCAGGAGCATTCGCCGAGAGCAGGGTAGCGCGGAGTCTGTGAATGTCAGACTCTGCGGGTTTGGGTTTGGAAACGGGCGAAAAGACGCGGAGTTTTCCGAACCGGAAGCTCTGTGCTACCTTGCTCAGCTTCGCCGATCGCAAACATCAATGTATGCGCGACCCGAGTTTGGAACTACATCCCGCTCGCCGCGCACCACAGCCCCACGCCACAGGTGATGGCACAGACCGAGGCGACAATCCATAGGCGGGCGCCGCGCAAACGCTTTTTTTCCGGCAGCGCACGCGCCGCCAGCAACACCAGAAAGCCCAGGACCAGCGGCAGCAGCAGCGCGTTCATCACTTCTACGGCCAAATTGAGCGCAATCAGGTCCGGCACAAGCGCGACCAGCACC
>JBJKQK010000093.1:0-25059 GCA_046705285.1 Terriglobia bacterium | reverse complement strand
GACACTTACGTTGACGACAGCGAATCTCTCAGCCACAATCTCGAGGACACGCTGGCAGGCACGGCGCTGATACAGCCTCTTTATCAGCGCTATTGCCGGTTCGACTACTTCGACCGACAGGATGCGGGCGAGATCAATGATGAGGTTTTCCGGTGGTTCCGGCGCCCGCCGAAGCGCCCCTTTTTCCTTTTCATCAACTACTTTGACACCCACGTGCCCTATCTCACCGAATCTCCTTATGACCACCGATTCGGAAAAATCTCGGGCAAGCTGGTTCATAAGCTGTTTGTCGCCCTGCAAAGTCCGGGCCCACCTCGAGGAATCACACCTTCAGACCGGGCCGCGCTGATTGCTGCCTACGACAATTGTCTTGCCTACCTCGATGCACAAGTCGGGCGGTTGCTTGATGTTGTCCGCGAATCTTCCGAAGGCAAGAACACCATCATCATCATCACCTCCGACCACGGCGAGGAATTCGGCGAGCAAGGCTGGTATAGCCATGGCTACAACCTCTACCGCGAGGCGCTGCACGTTCCGCTGATCATCGCCGGGCCCGGGATCCCCAGAGGGGTACGCATCAGGCATCTGGTTCGCACACGCGACCTTTTCTCCACCGTTCTTGACTTTGCTGGAGACGGGAAGGCTCCTTTCAACCGCGACAGCTTGTCGAGATTCTGGATGCCCGGCTTTACGCCCCGGCCATTTGACAACTTCGTCGTCTCTGAGCTGGTTCCCATCTTCAACGAAGGCGGGAAGCGGGCTATGATCAGCTTGACCACGCCCCAGTGGCAGTATATTTACAGCTCCGACGGCCGCCAGGAACTCTACCATTGGACTACCGATTCCCTGGATCAGACAAACCTCGCCGAGTCCTCCCCCGTGCGGGCGACAATGGAAGAACTTCGCAGACGTCTGATTCAGCTGGTGGCGGATTCTTCCGAGCCCTGGCGCGGCCCGAACTACCTTTTTGCGCGAAGCGGCAAAGGAAGCGCATTTCTTCACGAGGTAATTTCTGCCAGAAGGCCGGAGCAAACGCTGCACGCGGCTAATCGGCGTACTATTGGAGCTGCTCAGGCCTTCCTGGGGTCTGAAGAGCCCACGACTCCTTCAAGGCCCGCCGCGCCCGACCGCGACACTCTCAAAACCCTCCCCTACCATTGACGCAAAAGCATCGTCGAACGGTGGTGCGTCCCGATGCGTTGAGACGGCCTCGCGACGCCCACGCGGGCCTGCTCGATTGACAGAAGAACCGGAGACTAAGAATGGAAGTCAGGCCGCGCTCTGATGGTCCGCGGTTTTTGCGACTGAACAATGAGCCCGAGACAAAACAAGTGGAGTGATAATTGTCACAGATCCGGCCGTGAATTGGCGAACTGACCGTACACGATGGGGGGTGCCCGGAGCACCCGGAAAACCATTTCGGGGACGCAGCCGCAGGCGGGAAAACCTCCAACAGAACCAACCTCCCGGTTGCAAACGAGAACATTTGGAGTAATATGGCATCGTCCTCTTAGTTAATATGCTCAACCCGCGGAGGTAGCACCAATGCGAGGGACATTAACTCGCCGGAGCTTCTTAGCTGCTACGCTGGCGGCTTGTCCGAGTGTGGCATACTTAAGGGCTGCGACGGCCTCGAGAGCTATGGGCTGGAAATTAGGAATTATCACGGACGAAATTTCCGAGAACCTTGAGCAGGCGCTTGATTTCATCTCCCACTATTCTCTCGGTTACTGCGAACTGCGCGAACTGTGGCAGAAGAACATCATGAATCTGTCACCCGCTGAACTCGCCCGGGCCAAGGGCCTGGTCGAACAGCACCATCTGAAAGTCACCGATATCGGTTCGCCTGTTTTCAAGTACAACCTGCCCCAAATGCCCGCGCGCAAGGAAAAACGCGACACCTTTCGCGCCGACTTTACGGACCAGGACACCGATCATCTGCTGCACGAATCGTTCAGGCTGGCGAGATTCTTCGGAACACGAAAGGTGCGGATTTTCAGCTATTGGCGTGTGCCGGAGCCGGAAAAGGCCTATCCCTACGTGCGCGATCGGCTGGCGAAAGCTGCAAAGCTCGCCGGCGAAAATGACATTCTGCTGATTCTCGAAAATGAGCACGAGTGCAACATCGGGACCGGCGAGGAGCTGGGCCGGATTATCAGGGACGTGAATTCCCCGCACCTGCGTGGAAACTGGGATCCGGGCAATGCTGCTATGCTGCATGAGATTCCTTATCCCAACGGATACAACCACGTGAAGGGCTTATTTGCCCACATGCACATCAAGGACGTGAAGGAAGGGCCAGGCGGCAAACTCGAGTGGGCGCCCGTCGGGGGAGGCTTTATCGACTGGAAGGGGCAATTTGAGGCGCTCCGTCGCGAGCATTATGAAGGCGACATGGCACTTGAAACCCATTACCGGCGTCCCGATGGCAACAAGGTGGAAAGCACCCGCGAATCATTGCTTGGCCTCTTTGAGGTCATCAAAGAAACTGCCTGACCAGACACATTCCCCGGCTTAGCGGGGTTCGGCGGCAGGCAGAGAAAATCGGAGCGGCTCCGTCGATCGCGATTCCCGGGGGAGGGGATCGTTGGTTTCAGACGGTGAACGACGGGAAGTCAGGGGGTTGCTCCAGTCTCAGTGAAACCGCGAGAAGAGCATTATGTTTTCATCGCGTACGGACTGGCTTCTGACACCCAACCGCCTCAGCCGGCAGCTTCAAGAGCGGCGTTGCCAAGGGCTACCTGTCCTTGACCTCACGGAATCGAATCCCACCCGCTGCGGCTTTGCGGCTGACGCCGAGATCCTGAAATCACTCCAGGACCCGCAGTCCCTGATCTACGATCCCGATCCTCGCGGAGCGCTACGTGCACGTCAGGCCGTGTGCGAATATTACGCGGCCCGCGGCGTAGCTGTATGTCCAGAACAGGTTTTCCTGACTGCCAGTACCAGCGAAGCCTACACTTACATTTTTCGGCTTCTTACAGACCCGGGTGACAAGGTCCTTATTCCGCAGCCGAGTTATCCGCTTTTCGATTTCCTTGCCGGCATCAACGACGTGGAAGTTGTCCGCTACCCCCTGCGCTACAATCACGAATGGTGCATCGACCTGAACGCCGTGGAAAACTGCTGGGAACCTCGCACCAGGGCAATGGTTGTGGTTCATCCAAACAATCCAACGGGTTCATTCGTCAGGCCAGGCGAACATGACTTTCTGGCTGAGCACTGCCGGCGGAATCTCGCGGCCTTGATTGCGGACGAAGTCTTTGCTGACTATGTCGTTGAGGCCGGCGCGGGTCGTGTTGTTTCACACTCTGCCGAATCCAGGTGTCTTACATTTACATTGAGCGGTTTGTCAAAAATCTCGGCTCTCCCGCAGATGAAGCTCGGTTGGGTGGTGGTCAGTGGACCTAAGGAGGAACTGGAGGCTGCCATGGATCGCATGGAGGTGATCGCGGATACGTACCTTTCGGTAAGCGCTCCGGTCTCCTACGCCCTGCCTGCCCTTCTTGAGCATCGAAAAAAGGTTCAGCCGGCGATTATGAAGCAGCTTTGTTCCAACTTGTGCTGGCTTGACCGGGCGGTTCCCTCGTGTCCGGTTGTCTCACGTCTTAGAACCGAGGGCGGCTGGTACGTGATTTTGAAAGTGCCTGCGGCTGTGAGCGATGAGGATTGGGCGGTGGATCTGCTGGCGAAACAAGGCGTTTTGGTTCACCCCGGCCATTTCTACGATTTTCCTGCTGATGGCCATCTGGTCATCAGCCTGCTGACTTTAGAGGAGGTTTTTCGGGAAGGGGTGGAGAGGATTCTGGCACACATCTCGAAGAGCAGCTAGACTGATATCGAGCCGGCATCGCACTTCGGAGACAATCCAGGAACATCATGAATGAAAAAGGCGCAAAACCGAACTTTGGAGGCCTCGAAATCGCGGCTTTCGAGAGCCGGCGAGCTGCGGAAATTGCCACACTTATTACCCGCTATGGGGGTGTTCCGCGCATTGGTCCCAGTATGAGGGAAGTCCCGCTGGAAGATAACCCGGCTGCATTCGAATTTGCGGAAAAGCTTCTTGCCGGTAAAATTGAGGGCGTTATCTTCATGACTGGCGTTGGTGCCCGGACCCTGTTTGAAGCTCTTCAGTCTCGTTACGCGATTGAAGAAGTGGTTCATGGCCTTTCGACGACAACGGTTGTGGCCCGTGGACCCAAACCTGCGGCGGTGCTACGCGAGTACGGGGTACGCATCACCATAACTGCTCCTGAGCCAAACACCTGGCGTGAAGTCCTCCAGGAGTTGGACGAGAATCCCCGCAGCTTTACGCTTCAAGGCGCCGCCGTGGCCGTTCAGGAATACGGTGTGGCCAATGAGATTTTTCTCGAGGAGCTAAAGTCCCGCGGCGTTACGCCGTTGCGGGTGCCTGTCTATCGCTGGGCCCTCCCGGAAGATATCGGCCCGTTAAAGGAAACTCTTGACGCAATTCTTGAAGGGCGGGCACGCGTTGTCCTTTTCACCAGCCGCATTCAGGTGGCAAACGTGCTTCACGTCGCTAACGAACAACAGGCCGGAGATAAACTCGTGGAAGCGTTGCAGCGCTCCGTTGTCTGCTCGATCGGCCCAACGTGCAGCGAATGGCTTACCTCCCAACATATTCCGGTTGATGTTGAGGCCTCTCCTCCCAAGATGGGCGCTCTTGTAGTTGAAGCAGCGCGCCGTGCTCCTGATTTGCTTCCCCGGAAAGATGCCGGAGCAGCGAGGTCGGGCGTGTCATCCAGGCCCAATGGTGTCGGCGCAATGCCTGCCGGGGCCCAAGTGGTTATTGAGCCCGCGCTTGACCATCAAGGTCGCATCGCCGACCTGTGGAAAGATTCGCGATTTATGAAAGCCTGCCGCCGCGAGCCGGTTGACGCCACGCCAGTCTGGCTGATGAGGCAAGCGGGGCGCTTCATGAAAGAATATCGGGAGCTGCGGGCGCAGGTTCCTTTTCTCGAACTCTGCAAAAATCCGGATTTGGTTGCTGAGGTGACCGTAACAGCGGCGCGCAAGCTTGGCGTGGATGCGGCAATCATTTTTGCAGACCTGCTCCTTATCATCGAGCCCCTCGGACTCCAGCTCGAATATGACAAAGGCGAAGGGCCCGTTGTCCGGCCGGCACTTCGCGAACCGAGCGATGTGGACCGGTTGCGGATTGTCGAGCCTGAGGAATCTCTCGGCTATCTTTATGAGGCTATCCGACGCACTCGTGCCGCGCTTCCTTATGACCTGCCGCTTCTCGGTTTTGCGGGTGCTCCTTTTACTGTGGCGTCCTATATGATTGAGGGCGGAGCTTCCAAATCCTTTCGCCACACGAAGACTTTGATGTATCGAGATGAAGGAGCCTGGCGCGCTCTGATGGAGCGCCTGGGCCGAGAAATTGCCAAGTACGTCAACGCTCAAATTTCGGCCGGAGTTCAGGCGGTGCAGATTTTCGATACCTGGGTCGGTTGCCTGGGACCCGAAGACTACCGGAGGTTTGTCCTCCCCTACACGCGCCTTCTGATGCAGGGAATAACTCCCGGTACGCCCATCATCCATTTCGGGACGGGTACAGGGATGTTTCTTGAAGAGATGCGGGATGCCGGCGGCGACGTCATCGGACTCGATTTCCACGTGGAACTCGGGAAGGCGTGGGACCGGCTGGGAGACCGAGTGGGCGTGCAGGGAAACCTGGATCCTGTCGCGCTCTATGCCGATTTGCCTTTCCTCGAAAAGCGCGTCGAGGAAATCCTGGCCCAGGCGGCAGGACGGCCCGGCCATATTTTCAATCTCGGCCATGGAATCCTGCCGGACACGCCGGAAGAACACGTCATCGCACTGGTAAAGATGGTTCACGAGTTGAGTTCGCAACGGAATTGAACAACTGCCGGAACAAGCTTTTGACGGCTGGGAGATATAGTGGTGAGTGAAAGCCTGGAATCTTCGGTTCGTTCGGGTTGGGCTGTTCTCCTGCTGGCGCACGGCGCGCCGGAGCGGCTTGGCGACATTCCTGAATTTCTGCTGAATGTGCGCGGCGGGCGCGGCCTCCCGGAAAAGGCTGTCCAGGACATTATTGAACGCTACGCCCGAATCGGCGGAGGTTCACCGCTGATGAAAATCACTATGCAGCAGGCCGAGGCGTTGACAGGGACTCTCGGATTGCCGGTCTACGTCGGGATGCGCAACTGGAAACCTTATATTGAAGACGCAGTGCGAAGGCTGGCCAAGGGCGGGGCAGAACGGGCTGTGGCTGTCTGCCTTGCGCCGCAGAATTCGCGCAGCAGCATTGGCCTTTACCACAGCCATCTGGCAAGGGCGGTGGACAAGGTTGCGCCGGGGCTGCGCGTGGAATTTGTGGATAGCTGGCATGACCATCCCGGCCTGATCACGGCCTTTTGTGAGAGAGTTTCCTGTGCGCTTACGCGGGCTGAAGAGGAAGCAGGGCAGGCGGTCCCGGTGGTTTTCACGGCGCATAGTGTTCCTGTGAGAACCCTCGAAGAGGGTGATCCTTACGAAGACCAGGTGAGGGAGACGGCCCGTTTGGTGGCAAAAGCGATGAGGCTGGAAAATTATCGTGTTGCCTTTCAGAGCCAGGGTATGACTCCAGATCCCTGGTTGGGTCCTACAGTGGAATCGCTGATCGACGATTTTGCCATGCAAGGGCAACGGAACATAATGTTGGCTCCTATTGGTTTTGTTTCAGACCACGTGGAAATCCTTTACGATATTGACATCGTCTTCCGGGATTATGGACAAAAGAGGGGGATTTCCGTCGTGAGGTCAGAATCACTTAATGACAATCCTCTTTTCATCCGAAGTCTGGCTTCCGTTGTTTCAAGTCGAATAGAGATCGCGGCTGGCAGGTGTATGTGAGAGCTGATGAGGGATCATTGCGTCGAATCGCCGTTGTGGGCGGAGGCATTTCTGGCCTTACCGCCGCGTACACGCTTGCGCAGGCGCGTGGGCGGGGTGTTCCAATATCGGAATTCCTGATAGAAGGGAGCGACCGGCTGGGCGGGGTTATCCGCACCGACCTGCTGGAAGGATTCGTTCTCGAAGGGGGCCCAGACAGTTTTATCTCCGAGAAACCCGAGGCTGCGTCACTTTGCTACGAATTGGGGCTTGGGGATTCGATGATTGGCTCGAACGACGAGGGTCGGCAAACCTACATTCTTCATAAAGGAAGTCTTGTTCCACTTCCGGAAGGCCTGATGCTGCTGACGCCCACGCGTGTTTGGCCGGTTTTTTCTTCGCCCCTGCTTCCTTTAGGCAGCAAGTTGATGGTGGCTACAGAGTGGTTTGTGACTCCCACAAAGCCCCGGGACGCCGACGAATCGATTGCGGCCTTTGTCCGCCGGCATTTCGGGAATGCGATGCTAGATAACATTGTGGAACCGCTGCTGGCTGGCGTCTATGGCGGAGATGCCAAGTCCTTGAGCGTGGAATCTGTTCTGCCTCGATTTCGTGAGATGGAGCATCGGTACGGCAGCCTCATCCGAGGCGCCTCTGCGGTGAGGCGACAACGGAAAAAAGCTGTCAGGAGCAGAGCGCGCGGGGAACCGGACTTCTCGTCGCTGTTTGTGACTTTGAGGGGTGGGCTGGGTGAACTGGTGAAGGCCCTGGAAACTCGTCTGGACCCGTCCCGGGTGCACCTTGGGCAGCGTGTCGTCGCCGTTGACCGGGTTGATCGCCAATGGAACAGCCCATACAGAGTTTGCTGTGAGGGCGGCCAGACCTATGAAGCCGACGCCCTTGTGCTGGCGCTGCCTGTCTATGAGTGCGCCAATTTCTTTGCTTCACTGAAGGCTGATTTCGCGGAGATCTTCCGCGCCATCCCGTATAGTTCCGCTATCACTGTCAACCTGGGATTCGATGAGGAAGTCGCAGCGAAATTGCCACCAGGGTTCGGCTTCCTGGTTCCTCGGAAGGAACCCAGCCGGCTCCTCGCGTGTACCTTTGTACACAACAAATTCCCGCACCGGGCGCCTGAAGGCAAGGCGTTGCTCCGGTGTTTTCTCGGGGGGACGCGTGACCCGGAAGTATTCGAGCTTTCCAATAACGAGATCATGTTGAGGATTCGTCAGGAACTTCGCGCCATACTAGGCGTAGACGCGTTGCCGTTATTTTCCCGCATCTCCCGCTGGCCTTCAGCGATGGCGCAGTACACCGTAGGGCACGGGGACAAAATAGTGCGAATCATGAACCTGATTCAGAAATATCCGCGGTTGTATTTGGCTGGGAATGCCTATTCAGGTATTGGGATTTCGGATTGTATTCGCACCGGTAGGGATGCGGCGGTCCGTGCTATGGAAATGTGAATACTTACCGCGCGGTCAGCACATGTGGCTGGGTCGATGAATTGTCACAGCCGCTTGCTGATGGATGTCTGGAGTGGAAAGGGATTCCGGCGTTCGGACAACAGACGAAGCAGGTTGGGTTTTAAAAAGAACAGCAGAGATTTGAATGTGGTATAATCGTCGGTTCGCTTATGCCGGTAGCTAATGATCAGGGCCTTCATAGAAATTTATCAGGGTGCCTGAGGCTTGAAGATTAAGACGGAGTGCGGTACCCCAACAGCCGAATCTACCGGGTAGCCAAGAGGTTTCTAGTTATTGAGACTTCGGTTCTCTTGTCCCTCTCGCACGTGCCGGCGGCATTAGTCAGACGCGTGAGGGGGGAGTAGCGGTCGAATTCCCGACGAAATACGGCGGGACCGCATCTAATAGGAGAATCTTAACGGAGAAGCAAGTCGGAATGGTGCTCTGGCCTTTTGTGGCGTTTTTCTTCATCGTCCTTATCATTGCCGGGGGAATGATCGTTCTCTCCTACGTCCTGGGCCAGCGCCACAGCGAACACGCTACGGGTTCCCCGTATGAAGCGGGCATCGTTTCCGAGGGTTCGGCGCAGGCTCGCTTTTCCATCAAGTTTTATCTTGTCGCGATGTTTTTTGTGGTCTTTGACTTGGAAGCGGTCTTCATTATTTCCTGGGCCATTGCAGTGCGTGAGGTGGGATGGGCTGGTTACCTGGAGATCCTCTTTTTCACTGTCATCCTGGTTGCCACGCTTGTGTATTTGTGGCGGCTGGGTGCCCTTGACTGGGGACCCAAGACCCAGCGGAGGGCTCGCTAGAAGTCAATTGGAGTCAGCTTTATGAAGTGGTCGATTACGAAGCCCCAATCTGCAATGCCGTTGACGGACTCGGCGCCATCGCCCTTTGAGGAACACGTTCGAAAGAGTCTAATCCTGACTCGTCTTCAGGACCTTGTTGCCTGGGGCCGGAAAAACTCCATCTGGCCGTTTGCCTTTGGGCTCTCATGCTGTTTCGTTGAGATGGCTACCAGCATTACCAGCCGTTACGACATCTCGCGTTTTGGAGCTGAAGTCATCCGCGGGACGCCGCGAGAAGCCGATTTGATGGTGATTGCGGGGACTCCGTTTATCAAGATGGCGCCTGTCATCCAGCGTCTTTACGAGCAGATGATGGAGCCGCGCTGGGTGATTTCCATGGGATCGTGCGCCAATTCGGGCGGCATGTATGACATTTATAGTGTTGTCCAGGGAGTGGACAAGTTCCTTCCAGTGGACGTATACGTTCCAGGATGTCCCCCTCGCCCTGACGCGTTTCTGCAGGGCGTAACTTTGTTGAGTAAGCTTGTGGGTACAGAACAGCGGCCGTTGAGTTGGGTCGTGGGTCCGCAGGGCGTCGAGCGCGGTCCTATGCCGTCCCAGCGTGACTTGAATCGGAACGAGAGACAGAAGGCAACCTTGCTGCGCCCGCCGAGCGAGATCTGAGCTGCCATCATATGATCGCTAACGCAACTCTCCTACAAGAGCTTCAGCAGAAGTTTGGCGAAGGGTCGATTGCTCCCCAGCCGGCCCGGGACGAGGTGCCCACCTTCTGGACCTCGAAGGAAAAACTTCATGAGATCGTTCAGTATCTCAAGAACGAAGTTGTCAAGCCCTACCGGATGCTCTATGACATCACGGCCATCGATGAGCGAGTTCGGCAGCATCGCGAGGGCATGCCTGCAAGCGATTTCACCGTCGTCTACCATCTCCTTTCATTCGACCGGAATGAGTATATTCGCATCAAAGTCCCCCTAAAGGAAGACTCCCTTAACCTCCCCACAATCACCGACGTCTGGCCGGCGGCCAACTGGTACGAGCGCGAAGTCTGGGATATGTTCGGGATCAAGTTCGATGGGCACCCCTTCCTGGCGCGAATCCTGATGCCGAAAACCTGGGTTGGACATCCGCTGCGCAAAGACCATCCGGCACGGGCTACGGAATTCGGGCCCTTCAGCCAGACGCACGAGAAAGAACAGGCTGAGCAGGAGGCAATGCGTTTTCGCCCGGAAGAATGGGGCATGAAACGCGGCGAAGGTGGTACGGATTTCATATTCCTGAACGTTGGTCCTCAGCACCCGGGAACCCATGGTGTTCTCCGAGTGGTGGTCCAACTTGACGGTGAAGTGATCGTCGATTGCGTACCCGAGATAGGATTCCACCACCGCGGCGCGGAAAAAATGGGCGAGCGCCAGACCTGGCACACCTATATTCCTTACACCGACCGCATTGATTATCTGGGCGGGGTGATGAATGAACTCGCCTACCTGACCGCTTTTGAAAGGCTGGCCGGCATCGAAGTTCCGCCACGCGGGCAGGTGATCCGCGTGATGATGTCTGAGTTGTTCCGAATCATCAGCCACCTGGTTTGGTACGGAACATTTGCCCAGGACCTCGGCCAGATGTCGCCGGTATTCTATTGCTTCAATGACCGCGAGCGCGCCTTTGACATCGTCGAAGCGGTGTGTGGCGCTCGAATGCATCCGGTCTGGTTCCGGATTGGGGGAACTTCGCAGGACCTGCCTGACGGCTGGGAAGGAATGTTCCGCGACTTTCTCAAATATTTGCCCCCGCGCCTTGCTGAATATGACCGGGTGGTGATGAAGAACAGGATTTTCAAAGCGCGCACGCAGGGCGTAGGTGTTATGACGGTGGAGCAGGCTATCGAATGGGGCGTGACGGGCCCGATGCTCCGTGCCGCCGGCTTGGAGTGGGACTTCCGAAAGAAGCAGCCTTATTCCGGCTATGGGAATTTCCAGTTTGACATTCCGACGGGCACGCACGGTGACTGCTATGACCGGGCCGTGGTCCACGTCGAGGAAATGCGCCAGAGCCTCCGAATCATCGAGCAGTGTGTAAACAACATGCCGGCGGGCCCGTACAAATCCAGCCATCCGCTGGCCATTCCGCCTATTAAAGACCACACGATGCACGATATTGAAACCTTGATTACGCACTTCCTGGGCGTGAGCTGGGGCCCTGTGGTTCCACCCGGCGAGGCGCTGGGAGCCATTGAGGCCCCTAAGGGAAACAACGGCTACTACCTGGTCAGTGACGGCAGCACCTATTCTTACCGAACCAGAATTCGCGCCCCTTCGTTTCCGCATATGCAGACGCTTCCATTGCAGTGCCGGGGATTGCTGGTTCCCGATTTGCTCGCCATTCTGGGGAGCATTGACTTTGTCCTTGCGGACATCGACCGATAAGGAGCTTGAAAAGAGTGTTAAGTCCTGAGGAGCGACAGGAGATCGAAGCGGAGTTCGGGAATTATCCCGACAAACGCGCCCTCACTATTGATGCCATGAAGATTGTCCAGAAGCATCGGGGGTGGGTTTCCGATGAAGCCCTCAAGGACATTTCGGAGCTGCTGGAAGTTTCGATCAGCGAACTCGACAGCGTGGCCACGTTTTACAACCTGATTTACCGCAAGCCGGTTGGACGGCATGTGATCCTGGTCTGTGACAGCATCAGTTGCTGGATTATGGGTTATGACCGGCTGCGCGACCATCTGATGAGCCGGCTGGGCATCAGGATGGGCGAAACAACGCCGGATGGGCGGTTTACGCTGCTTCCCATCGTTTGTCTCGGAACCTGCGACCACGCTCCGGCTATGATGGTAGACGACGATCTGCATCGGGACCTCGATCCGGACAAGATTGACGGCATTCTCGAACAGTACAAGTAAAAACGATATGGAGAAAGTCCTCACAAAAGATGTTCCACCCGATGGCTCGGCCCTCGACGTCAAAGCGTACGAACAGGCCGGGGGATATCAGGGCTTGCGCAAGGCCCTGAAAATGGCGCCCCATGAAGTCGTTGAGGTGGTCAAGCAATCGAGCTTGCGGGGCCGAGGGGGCGCCGGTTTTCCGACCGGATTGAAGTGGAGCTTTGTGCCTAGAGGTGATGGTGCGCCTCATCCGAAGTACCTTTGTGCCAATGCCGATGAAATGGAGCCCGGCACTTTCAAAGATCGCCTGCTCATGGAATCAACTCCGCACCAACTGATCGAAGGAATGGTTTGTGCGGCATATGCGATTGAAGCCGACGTCGCATATATCTTTCTGCGGGGCGAGTATATCCTGTCAGCGGAGCGGTTGAGGAAAGCGCTGGCTGAGGCGTACTCGAGCAACTATCTGGGCAAGAACATTCTGGGTTCAGGCTATAACCTTGAAATGCATCTGCACTTGAGCGGCGGGCGATATATGTGCGGCGAAGAAACGGGGCTGCTGAATGCGCTGGAAGGCAAACGCGCTAACCCGCGGACTAAGCCGCCGTTTCCGCAGATCTCAGGACTTTTTGGAAAGCCCAGCATCGTGCAGAACATCGAAACCCTGTGCAATGTTCACCACATTATCAACAACGGGCCGGAATGGTTCAAAGGTCTGAGCAATTCTGTGGACGGCGGCACAAAACTCTATGGGGCAAGTGGCAAGGTCAAACGCCCGGGCCTGTGGGAGCTGCCTATGGGTACTACCGTCCGTGAAATTCTGGAAGAACATGCAGGCGGCATGAGGGAAGGGTTGAAGTTCCGCGGGCTGCTTCCGGGCGGAGCCTCGACAGACTTCCTTGTTGAAGAACACCTTGATTTGAAGATGGATTTCACTGAAATCCAGAAAGCCGGCAGCCGCATGGGCACTGGAACCATGATTGTTCTTGACGATCGGACCTGCCCGGTCGGATTTGTGAAGAACCTTGAGCACTTTTTTGCCCAGGAATCCTGTGGTTGGTGCACCCCCTGCTGGAGCGGGCTTTCGTGGGCGGAAAAAATGTTGCAGAGCATCGAGGACGGGCAGGGGCAGGAATCCGATCTCGAGAGGCTGGAGTTCATCTGCCGGTTTGCGGCGCCCGGAAACACGTTTTGCGCTCTGGCTCCTGGCGCGGTCGAGCCCTTGCAAAGCGGTCTGAAATACTTCCGCGAGGATTTTGAACGACACATCCGCGAGAAGCGGTGCCCATGGAGATAGCGGTGGCGAAGATCTGGGTCGATGACAAATGGTATGAGGTAAACCCGGACCAGAGCCTTCTTCAGGCTTGCCTGGAGCTTGGGTTTGATCTGCCATACTTCTGCTGGCATCCGGCCCTGGGTTCGGTGGGAGCCTGCCGGCAGTGCGCTGTCAAACAGTTCAAGGATGAGAACGATACGCGGGGCCGGATCGTGATGTCATGCATGACGCCTGCCGCAGAAGGGACCCGTATTTCTGTCAAGGACCCGGACGCTGTGGCCTTTCGAGCCGGAGTGATCGAAGGGTTGATGCTGAACCATCCGCACGACTGTCCGGTTTGCGATGAGGGCGGCGAATGCCACCTGCAGGATATGACGGTAATGACCGGCCACAACTACCGCCGGACTCCTTATCCCAAACGCACCTTCCGCAACCAGTATCTGGGCCCGCTCGTCAACCATGAGATGAACCGCTGCATTCAATGTTACAGGTGCGTGCGTTATTACCGCGAGTATGCGGGCGGAACGGACCTGCAGGTTTTTGGTTCGCGGAACATCGCGTTTTTCGGACGGCAGGAAGATGGCATCCTGGAAAGCGAGTTTGCCGGTAATCTGGTCGAGATCTGCCCCACAGGCGTTTTTACGGACAAGACGCTCAAACAGCATTACACGCGCAAGTGGGACCTGCAGATGGCTCCCTCGGTTTGCATCCACTGCGGTCTCGGATGCAGCACCTCTGCGGGAGAACGTTATGGGACCCTGCGTCGCATCCTGAACCGTTACAATGGCGAGGTCAACGGCTATTTCTTGTGTGACCGCGGCCGCTTCGGCTATGAATTTGTCAACAGCGAGCAAAGGGTGCGGCAGACCTTGTCCCGCCAGGACGGAAGATTGAAACCTGTTCCAAAGGCGAAGGCGGTTGAGCAGGTGAGCGACATCCTGAAGGGTAATCAGAAGGTGATTGGAATCGGGTCGCCGCGCGCTTCGCTGGAGTCCAATTTTGCATTGCGGAGCCTTGTGGGGCCTGACAGGTTCTTTAACGGCATGTCCGAAGAGTCTTCTCACCTGGTTTCCTTGATGGTGGAAATTATGCGCCAGGGGCCTGCAAGGTCGCCCTCGCTTCGTGAGATCGAGTATTCTGACGCCATTCTGGTGCTGGGTGAGGATGTCAGCAACGTGGCTCCGAGGATGGCTTTGGCATTGCGGCAGTCGGTCCGGCAGAAGCCCATGGAAATGACCGACAAGATGAAGATTCCCCGTTGGCTGGACCATGCGGTTCGCGAGGCGATTCAGAATGATGCGGGTCCGTTATTCATCGCCACTCCCAACGCCACCCGGCTGGATGACGTTGCTACGGAAACCTATCATGCTGCTCCGGATGACATTGCGCGCCTGGGGTTTGCCGTCGCAAATGCACTCGATTCGCAGGCGCCAACGGTGCCGGAACTTTCGGATCACGTTGGCAAGCTGGCTGCACGTATCGCTCAGGCTCTCACGACCGCCAAGCGACCCCTCGTTGTCGCCGGATCCAGTCTGAACAGCGATGCGATAATCCACGCCGCGGCGAACGTGGCAAGGGCCCTGTCAAAAGATGGCAAAGTGGCCGGTCTGAGTTTCACCATGCCGGAGGCGAACAGTCTCGGACTTGGACTGATGGGCGGCGCCGATTTGAGCGAGGCCTTTAAGACGGTTGAGGCGGGCAAGGCAGACACCGTCATTATCCTGGAAAATGATCTGTACCGTCGAGCTTCAGCCGCTTCTGTGGACGGGCTGGCGCAGGCAGTCCGGCACATGATCGTTCTGGACTGCCTTGCGACGCCAACCACATCCAGTGCGGAGTTCGTGCTGCCCGCTGGCGCTTTTGCGGAATCTGACGGAACGCTTGTCAGCAACGAAGGGCGCGCCCAGCGGTTTTTCCAGGCTTACCCTCCAAAAGGTGACATTCAGGAAAGCTGGCGCTGGCTAATCGAAATCATGAAGGCCGCCGGGCACCCCGAGTCCGGTTCCTGGAATATATTGGACGATCTGGTTTCCGCGACGGCCAATGCAGTGCCCGCGCTGGCAAAGATTGCTGAGGCAGCGCCTTTCTCAAAGTTCCGCGAGATTGGGGAAAAGATTCCTCGTTCTCCGCATCGGTATAGCGGCCGAACGGCCATGCTGGCCAATCTGAATGTCAGCGAACCGAAGCCGCCGCAAGATGCCGATTCTGCCCTGGCCTTTTCAATGGAGGGTTACCCCGCGCAACCACCTTCTTCCCTGACGCCGTTCTTCTGGTCCGCCGGCTGGAATTCCATCCAGTCCGTCAATAAGTTCCAGAGCGAGATCAATGGATCGCTTCGTGGAGGAGACTCGGGCGTGCGGCTGATTGAGCCGCCGCAGGGCCGCAGCGGACTGTATTTTTCGGCGCCACAAAAGGCCTTTCAAGCTCGGCCTGACGAGTGGTTGCTGGTGCCGCTCTATCACGTTTTTGGCTCGGAGGAAATGAGCTGCCAAGCCCCGGCCATTGCACAGCTGGCGCCGGAACCGTACATTGCGCTGAGCCCGGCAGATGCGGAGCGGCTGCAGGTGCAGGACGGCGTCCAGATTGAAATCAAACTGGCCGGGTCGCCCCGGCGACTTCAGGTTTTGGTTCAGGCTGACCTGCCAAAAGGGATTGCCGGAATCCCGGCAGGTTTGCTTCCAGTGGAAGGAGCGGGGCTGCCGGCTTGGACTACGGTTTCACGATCATGAACCCAATCGTTTACTACATCATCGTCATTGTCGTCGTTCTTATGGTGCCCCTGAATCTGGCGGCAATCCTGATCTGGATGGAGCGTCGCTTGCTGGCTCTCTGGCAGGATCGTTATGGGCCGAATCGCGTGGGACCTTTTGGGTTGCTTCAGTCTCTGGCCGACATGATCAAGATTTTCTTCAAAGAGGACTGGATCCCTCCCTTTGCGGACAAACCCGTCTTTGTGATTGCGCCCGCGATCGTGGTGGTGACGGTTCTCTTGACCTTTGTGGTGATTCCTTTTGCGCCGTCGTTTGTGGTTGCAAACCTGAATATCGGTGCGTTGTTCTTCCTCGGACTGTCATCGCTCGGTGTATACAGCGTGGTGCTCGCGGGTTGGTCTTCCGCCAGCAAGTACTCGTTGCTGGGAGGATTGCGCGCTTCGGCGCAGATGCTGAGCTATGAAGTGTTCATGGGCCTGGCCATGATGGGAACTGTGGTCATGGCCGGATCATTCAACCTTTCGGCTATCGTTGAGGCCCAGCACACCGTGTGGTTTGTTATCCCGCAGTTTCTGGGTTTTGTGCTTTTCCTGATCGCTGGCATTGCGGAAACCCGGCGCCTGCCTTTTGATCTGCCGGAGGCGGAGAGCGAACTCGTGGCGGGATTCCATTCCGAGTATTCCGGCATGAAGTTCGGCATGTTTTTCGTCGGCGAATACATGGGAGTCATTCTGATCTCCTGCATGATTGTGCTGCTCTATTTCGGCGGTTGGTTGGGCCCTGTACTGCCAGCGGGGCTCTGGTTTGCCGTGAAGGTTATGTTTTTCATCGTTTTTTTCATTCTGCTGCGCGCCGCTTTGCCGCGGCCCAGGTTTGACCAGTTGATGTCCTGGGGATGGAAGATTATGCTGCCGCTTGCGCTGGCAAATCTGATGGTGACTGGCGCCCTGGTACTGGCTTTTAAGTAGCACGGCAATCTGTGATTGATGAGGTTGGGAGTTTTCAATGTTTAGCGTCATAAGATCGCTTTGGAACGTTTTCCTGCACATGTTCCAGCGACGGGTGACTGTCCAGTACCCGGAGCAGAAACCCTACCTTCCTCCTCGTCACAAAGGGCGCATTATTCTCAGCCGCGACCCTGACGGCGGAGAACGATGCGTCGGCTGTTATCTTTGCGCCGTGGCTTGTCCGGTGGATTGCATCTCCTTGCAGTCCACCGAAGATGAAAACGGGCGCCGCTACCCGGAGTTTTTCAGGATCAATTTTTCACGCTGCATTTTCTGCGGTTACTGCGAGGAAGCCTGCCCAACTTATGCCATCCAGCTTACTCCGGACTTCGAGATGGGCGAATACAAGCGGCAGAACATGGTTTATGAGAAAGAAGACTTGCTGATCAGCGGTGAAGGCAAGTATCACGGGTACAATTTCTGGCGGGTTGCAGGTGTCAAGATCGGTGGAAAGGACAAAGGCGAGTCTGAAAACGAGGCTCCGCCGGTGGATGTCCATACCCTGCTGCCCTGAGATCAAGATTATGGAAGTCGTTTTTTACATTGCGGCCATTGTTGCGATTGTTTCGACAGTTCTCGCAATCACCCGGCTGAACGCCGTGCACGCTCTGCTCTATCTGATTGTTTCACTGCTCTCGGTTGCAATCGTGTTTTTTGTTATCGGCGCACCCTTTGTCGCCATCCTGGAGGTCATTGTTTACGCGGGCGCGATTATGGTGCTGTTTGTTTTCGTGGTCATGATGCTCAATCTCGGGAAAAAGGCCACGGAAACGGAGAAGCAATGGCAGCGGGGGACCATGTGGATTGGACCTTCAATCCTGGCGGCAATCTTGATTGCGGAAGTGGCCTACCTGATTACCAGTCCGAGCACCGCGGTTTATGGTACTACGGTGGTTGGACCGAAACAGGTAGGGATTGTATTGTTCGGGCCTTATTTGATTGGAGTAGAGCTGGCCTCGATGTTGCTGCTTGGAGCTCTGGTGGGGGCATACCACCTGGGCCGGCATACACCGGAGAAAGTGGAGAAACAAAATGGCAGCGGTACCCATGCATCAGGGCCTGCTCCTGGCGGGGATCTTGTTCGCGCTGGGACTGACAGGCCTTTTGGTACGTCGTAATGTGATCTTCATATTAATGTCTCTGGAGATCATGCTGAATGCCTCAGGCCTGGCATTTGTCGTGGCCGGTTCCCGATGGGGCCAGGCGGACGGGCAAATTGTATTTCTTTTTATTCTTGCCATGGCGGCCGCGGAAGTCTCAGTTGGACTAGCCCTGGTTCTCCAGCTCTATCGCCGGTTCAAAACGCTTGATGCTGATGCTGTAAGTGAGATGCGAGGATAACGTGTACCACCTGTTGTGGTTGATTCCAGCTTTCCCGATTGCGGGTTTTGTGATCCTGGCAATCTTCGGGAAGCGCATGCCCAGAAAAGCCGTTCCTGTTTTTGGTGTTGGCTCAATTGGGCTGTCTGCGATTGTTACAATCTTAATAGCCATCACATTTCTCACCTCGCCGCCACCCGGAAACCACTACAACCAGATTCTCTGGACTTGGATGGATGTGGGAGGGTTTCACCCTCAGATCGCCTTCTATCTGGACGCGCTCTCCCTGTTGATGATCCTGGTGGTGACCTTTGTCGGCTTCCTGATCCATCTCTATTCAGCCGAGTTCATGATTGAGGACGAGGGGTACAGCCGCTTCTTCGCTTATATGAATTTGTTCGTTGCTTCGATGTGCATCCTCCTCCTGGGATCAAACTTGCTGCTTCTTTTCCTTGGATGGGAGGGGGTGGGGCTCTGCAGCTACCTCTTGATTGGGTTCTGGTACCAGGACCCCGTGAATGGCCTCGCGGCACGCAAAGCTTTCATTGTTACGCGCGTCGGCGATACGGCAATGATTCTTGGTCTTTTCCTGCTGTTTGACAAGCTGGGGACCCTGCAAATTCAAGCGCTGATGCATCAAGCCGTAAGAAGCTGGCCTGTGGGTTCAACCCTGCCTATTGTGGCTGCGGCGTTACTGTTGGGCGGCGCGGTAGGAAAATCGGCGCAGCTTCCTCTGCAAACTTGGTTACCGGACGCCATGGCCGGCCCAACTCCTACAAGTGCCTTGATTCATGCCGCAACGATGGTGACGGCCGGCGTCTATCTGATTGCGCGCACACACGTACTGTTTTCCCTGGCTCCGCCTGTAGAACTCGCTGTTGCTGTAGTAGGAGCGGCAACGCTGACCTTGGCTGGCTTCAGCGCCATCACCCAATCGGATATCAAGCGGGTTCTGGCTTATTCCACTATCAGCCAGATCGGATATATGTTCCTTGCTCTCGGTGTTGGGGCCTGGTCGGCTGCGCTCTTCCACTTCATGACCCATGCATTCTTCAAGGCTCTGCTCTTCCTTGGAGCTGGCATCATCATCAACGCCCTGCACCACGAACACAACATCTTTAAAATGGGTGGTCTGCGCAAGGAACTGCCGGTGGCCTTCTGGACGTTCCTCGCCGCGGGTTGTTCGCTGGCGGGCGTGCCCTTGATTTCCGCAGGCTTTTACAGTAAAGGCCTGATCATCTGGGATGCGTGGTCTTCAAGAATCGGGGGAGACTGGCTGTGGGCTGTTGCGGTTTTCGGCGTCCTGCTGACTGCACTCTATACTTTCCGGCTGATCTTCATCGTCTTTTTTGGCGAAGCAAAGTCTGAGGTTCACAAGCGCCCCGGTTGGGCGATGGCGATACCCTGCATCGTTCTGGCAATTCTCTCGGTGCTGGGTGGGCTTGTTGAAACGCCTTCATTCCTTGGCCATATCCAGTCCTTTACAGACTTTATGCACCTGGCCTTGCCTCCTGTTCAGCAGGGAGCAACGCGAGGTATGTCAGAGCTCGGGTCTGAGAGCATCGTGACATTGGCTTTCCTGGTCGGCATCTACATCGCGTACTACTTTTTTATACAGCACCGCGAATACGCAGAGTCGCTTACTGCCCCCGCGATTGCCAAAGCGCTGCACCGCTTCTGGTTTAGCGACTGGGGCATGGACTGGCTGTATGAAAGAGTCTTTGTTCGTCCCGTCATTTGGGTTGCCCAATTCGATCGGCGGGATTTTGTGGATTACATATACACAGGTATAGGGCTCACAACTAAGCTCTTCTACCACGGTGTACGCAGAACGGAAACAGGCCGCATGCGCTGGTACGCGGCAGGGATTGCGGCCGGTTCCATCATCTTTGTTGCGATAGTGTTGTTCCTATGATTCTAGTCTGGCTCATTGCCATTTTGCTTGTCGCTGGTATCCTCTCCTGGTTTGCAGGACGGGTGAGTACTCTCTGGCCCCGCATCATTTCGCTGGTTGCGGTCAGCGCTGACTTTGTCATCACCCTGGTCTTGTGGGCTCAGAACTCCGCCCATGTCAGGCTGTTCCCGGAAAGCGAGTGGTTCAAGCAGGTCAACTGGACATGGGTTCCTCAGTATGGAATCTATTTCCACCTTGCTATGGATGGATTGAGTCTCCTCCTGATTTTGCTCACCTTCCTGCTGGGGATTATGTCAGTGCTCGCCTCCTGGAAAGAGATCCAGGAAGGTGTTGGTTTCTTCCACCTCAACCTGATGTGGATTCTTGCGGGCATCCTCGGCGTCTTCCTTGCAGTAGACCTCTTCCTTTTCTACTTTGCATGGGAATTTATGCTCGTGCCCATGTACTTCCTGATAGCCATCTGGGGGCACGAGCGCCGCATCTACGCCGCGGTCAAGTTCTTTATCTTTACGCAGCTCAGCGGCCTGCTGATGCTGATTTCGATTCTGGCGCTGTACTTTATTCACCACCGCGAGACTGGCGTTTATACGTTCGAATACAAGTCCTTGTTGGGTACAGCCTTGACTCCCCACGTGGCGATGCTGCTGATGCTGGGGTTCTTTGCCGCGTTTGCCGTCAAGCTGCCCATGTTCCCCTTCCACACTTGGCTGCCGGATGCGCATACAGAGGCTCCGACGGCAGGGAGCGTCATCCTGGCGGGATTGCTGCTCAAGACCGGGGCATACGGAATGCTGCGGTTTGTCGTGCCGCTGTTCCCGGGTGCGGCTCACGAATTTGCCCCGATTGCCATGATCTTGGGAGTCATCGGCATTGTTTACGGCTCTGTACTTGCCTTTGCTCAGACCGACTTGAAGCGGTTGGTGGCCTACACCAGTGTCAGCCATCTGGGATTTGCGCTTGTTGGAATTTTTGCCTGGAATACGCTTGCGCTGGAGGGAGTGCTGATTGTCATGATCGCTCACGGCATCAGCACAGGCGCCCTCTTCATGCTGGTCGGCGGATTGCAGGAGCGTACCCATACGCGTGAAATGGAAAAGCTAAAAGGCTTGTGGGCCACAGTGCCGGTCATGAGCGGAGTTGTGCTATTTTTCGCCCTTGGATCTATAGGGTTGCCAGGCTTGGGGGACTTCATCGGTGAGTTCCTGACCCTGGTTGGGACATACCGGGTCAGCCTTGGCGTGACAATCGTTGCTGCCATCGGAATCCTGATGTCAACGCTCTACGCGGTGAAGGTTATCCAGCGGGCATTCCACGGCCCCAATGTCAACAAGTGGAAGCTGCCTGACCTTGGAAAGCGGGAGCTGATCATGATGATTCCGATGATGCTGATCCTGCTCTGGATCGGCCTTTATCCACAGCCCCTGTTCAAGACCTTTGAGCCGGCGATGCGCAAGCTGCAGCAATTGGCTGCTCCCAAGCCAGTTGTGACGATGGTCCCGGACGTACAACAGCTGTCTTATCATCGGAGTCGGCTTCCAGGAAGCAATCGGAGATGAGCTTTGAACGGTACTGACCTTATAGCGATACTTCCCCTCCTGATCCTGACTGCGACTGCGGTTGTGGTAATGATGGCGGTGTGTATTCGACGCAGCCACGCACTGGCTGTCTGGCTGACGCTGGCTGGATTGGCCGCGGCCTTTGCCTCTCTCTGGTCTGCAGCTTCGCTGGCTCCGATCCAGGTTACCCCCCTACTGACCATCGACGGCTATGCCCTTTTCTACATGGGCCTGATCATCGCGGCCACCTTTGTAACCGTGATCCTTTCCTACGGTTACCTGGAAAAGCAGAAGGGGTACCGGGAAGAGCTTTACATCCTGATCCTTGTGGCCGCACTCGGATCCTCGGTGCTTGTGGCCAGCAGCCACTTTGTCTCATTCTTTCTTGGACTGGAAATCCTGAGTGTCTCGCTCTATGCGATGAGCGCATATCTGTGCAATCGCAAGCAGCCCCTCGAGGCCGGCATCAAATACCTCGTTCTGGCTGCTGCCTCTGCAGCGTTCCTCCTGTTCGGAATGGCACTGGTTTACGCGCAACTCGGGACCATGCAGTTCGGCCAGATTGCCTCGATGCTGATGGGCGAAGTCGCCTACGATAAGACGTTGCTCATTCCCGGCTTTGCGCTGATTATTACCGGAATCGGGTTCAAGCTTGCTGTAGTGCCTTTCCACATGTGGACGCCGGATGTCTACGAAGGAGCTCCCGCGCCGGTAACCGCGTTTGTTGCAACCGTATCGAAAGGCGCTATGGTTGCGCTGCTGCTGAGGTACTTCTACGAAACCGGGGCTTACCGCATGCACCAGGTATTCGTGGTGTTCAGTATCATCGCAATTGCCTCCATGATTGTCGGGAACCTTCTGGCCTTGCTGCAGAACAATGTTAAGCGCATCCTGGCCTATTCCTCCATTGCCCATCTGGGTTACATCCTCGTGGCCTTCCTGGCTGGAGGTGTCATGGCCGCTGAGGCCGTCACCTTCTACCTGGTTGCGTACTTCGTTACGACCCTGGGAGCGTTTGGCGTGGTGACGGTGCTTTCTACCGGCGAAAGAGATGCCGATTCCATGGACGATTATCAGGGCCTGTTCTGGCGGCGCCCGGTGCTCGCCGGCGTCCTGACCCTGATGCTGCTTTCGCTGGCCGGGATACCGCTGACGGCGGGCTTTGTCGGCAAGTTCTTCCTGGTCGCTGCCGGAGCCCACGGCGATTTGTGGAGCCTCATCATCATCCTGGTTGTGACAAGTGTGGTTGGTCTCTTTTACTACCTGCGGATCCTTGTCGCCATGTACAAGGTTCCGGCCCCGGCAGCGGAAGGCGCTCCAGCAGCAGCGCCTGTCTCGCTCTCGCGCTCCGGCAGCTACCTACTTGCTGCGCTGACGGTCCTGCTGGTATGGATCGGCGTTTACCCGGCGCCGTTTCTTGATGTCATCCACCGGGCGGTCTTAACCCTCCGGATTTTCTGATTTCCTGTGGCAGTTGTAATTTTTACTCACTGTGCGCGAAATGGACAACAATTGCGCGAAGTGGGAAACCGCGGAAGTCCATTGTCAAAATAACATTAGTATTATCAATGACTTAAAATTTTGAAAGTTTTCGATTGTGAAAATCCCATCCGTCCCATTGGGGCCGAAACCCGGCCGGTTAGTAGCCTACCAATAGAGGCTATGTCCACGCCCTGCTGCCGGCTGAGGGCCTGCGCCGGGTTCGCGCCAGGCAGCGGGCGCTGGTCGCGCTGTGGCAAGGGTTGCCGCAGCTGGAAGGAGGCGAGGCATGACGCAGCGCAAACCGCCGGCCGTGGCCAGCTGGATGCTCCGGCACCTGGTACCGGGCTCGAGGAACGAAGCGCCTGAAGGCGACCCGCTGGAGGAGTTCCACCGCCGGCGCCGGGCCGCGTGGTACTGGCGGCAGGTGGCGGGAGCCATTTTCGCCGGCTTCTCGACTGAGCTGCACGCCGACCGGGCCATGGCCCGGACCCGGCTCTGGAGGTGGCATCCGGTGGCGCTCCAGATCACCCCGCTGCTGGCGGGCATGTGGGCCGCGCGGTCCGGCAAAGCAGAGCGGAAGCCACGGTGGTTCCCGGCCAGGCTGGAATCCGAACCACAGTGAGAGCGCAGCAGCGCAAAACGCCTGTTTTCAGATGCCCTGGCGGCCGCGGGCAGAGCCCTTCTGCGGCGGGCTTTATCCGCACTCAGGGCCCAGGGCCCCAAGGTCACTGACCGTGGCCAGCGGCTGCCTGGCCGCAAGGTCAATAGATGGTAAGTGAAATCCGAATGCCGGGATGTCTTGGGTTACACAGGAAATAGCCACCGTCCGAATACTCGACATAAACGTCGCCGTCACGCCTCCAATTGTCCGGCCAGCGTTGAGCGAATCCGAAGGTGTAGCCTCCGTAGTCGAAGCGGCGGTAGCCTTCCACCACCCTGACCCGCCTCATGCGGAACATGTGTTCACGGCCAAAATGGGCGCGGTAGCGGTCGTCAGGGATGCGGCCGTAACGGCCGTGTTTCCGCCGCTCCTTCTCCCTGCGTCTGGCCTCCTTGCGCTCCGCTTTTTCCCGCTTTTTCATTTCCTTCTCGTAACGATGTTCCTGCTTGTCCCCGGCTCTGGCCGGCACGCCGGTTCCCATCAGCCACACCGTGCCCAGCACCGCCGCCACCGTCACCCGTCTCAACAGATTCGTTTTCAAGCCACACCTCCTTCGCCATCAGACCGTTCCGTCTGACCTGTTCCACGAAAAATGCCCACGGCAAGCGCGACAGGCAGAATATCGAATCAGACCTGTTCTTTCCGGCGCCGTTCGTCTCCCAACGACCGCCCGCCCCCCATTGACTATTTATACGCTCATTGCCTTCGCCTGTCAGCAGCCTGCCGCCGGCGCGTGCGGCCACAGGCTCCCTGGCGCCCCAGGGCCCCACAAAGAATCACCGCGTTCAAGCCTTCCGGTTCGTGGCTTTCGCGGCTGCTGTGCCCCCATCGCGGGGGATGACTGCAGCGACGGTCTATGGCCGCCGGCATCGCAGCGGGTTTCTCCCGCCATCGGGGCTTGCACGTGGCCAGGCCAGCTTGCCGCTGCCCCCAACCCTGTTCCCTGACGATTGCCCCGTTTCTCTGCTTGCATTTCGATCGCGTGGGGTGTATATAACGTCATATTCATAACGCGGTTAACCATGGCCGCGCAGGTCGTCAGGAAACTGGTTATATGTACCACCAGCGGTGGAATCATGGACGGATTCTTACGCGCCATCCCGGGCGCCGCG
>JBJKQK010000092.1:0-4107 GCA_046705285.1 Terriglobia bacterium | reverse complement strand
GCGTATACTGAAAGACTGCAGAAACTAAGAAGGGGAACCCTCACACCTGCCATGGAAGGACAAAATAACCCACAAAAATCCGGGAATATGTTTCAGCGTCGATGGGGCCTGTTTGCCATCGTGGGATTCATTCTGGTGCTGGTGGCCGGAGCGCTGACTGCGACGCATTACATCCAGAGGGCGAAAAAGCAAGCCGGCATGGTTGCGCCGGGGTTCGTGCTGCGCGATCAGAAGGGGCGTCTGACGTCGCTGGCGCAATTCCGGGGGAAAGTGGTGGTGCTGGCCTTCATCGATCCGGAGTGCACGCAACTGTGTCCGCTGACCACCAAGAGCATGGTGGACGCGCTGAAAATTCTGGGGCCGGCCGCGGCCTCGCAGGTACAACTGCTGGGGATCGATGTCAACCCCGGAAAGACGAAGGTCGCTGACGTGGCCGCCTACACGCGCGAGCACGAATTGCAGGGGCGCTGGCGCTTTCTGACCGGCTCGCGGGCGCAACTGGAAAAAGTCTGGCGCGAGTATCACGTTTACGTAGCGGTGAACAAGAACAGCGACGACGTCATTCACGAGGCGGTGGTATTCGTTATCAACCAGGACGGTTATGAGAGCGCTCTCTACTCCACGCCGATGAGCTACGAGTCCGTTGGTGAGCAGGCCCAGACGCTTGTCAAGGATATTGCGCGCCTGCTTCCCGGCCAAGCTGCCGTTCTCGCCTCCAGCCAGGCCTTGCAGCAACAGGAGGATCCACTGAAACCGAAGGCGACGGTCAGCCTGATGGCGCTTGGGCCCAAGCGGCAGCCAGTGACCCTGGGCGGCGCTCATCCGCATCTGCTGCTCTTTTTCGCGGGGTGGCTTGGCACGGAATCGGATTTGTCCAAGAAGCTTGCCACGCTCGACAGTTACGCAGCCCTGGCGCGGCGGCACAACTGGCCTTCGCCGGTGGCAGTTGACGAGCTTACCACAGAGCCATCAGCCGCCGAAGCGCAAATGGCACTCAAACCGCTTGCGGCAACACTTCACACGCCCATTGTCGAGGATGCAAGCGGCCGGATTGCCGATGGCTATCAGGTTGACGACTTGCCCTGGATCGTGCTCAGCTCATCTTCGGGAAAGCTTCTCTGGTCACACGATGGCTGGCTTTCCGCTGCAGTCCTGAGCCGGGATGTGCATACCGCGCTGGCCAAGAACTGAGAACGCAATACCGTTTTTCCCCGCGTTGACCGCAGACATTCCACTACGACACGTCTGCGCCAGCCGATGACGGGTTCGCCCGTCCATATCACCCAGCTGACAACTGAAGCGTTCTGCAGATTTGTGCCTTCCTTGTTTCAGCCCTGCCGCGGGGCTATCATGAAAAAATGAGAACTAAAAACAACACAAATCGGTCTAATGCATTTTCATTGGTTGCTGGAGCATCAGTGCTTGTGCTTGGCATTCTGCTCTTGACAGCGGTTGGACAGGCCAAACCGATCAGTAAAACCGCCAAAGCTGGCGTCTTTTCCGTCACGCTTAAGGTGCTGCCTGCAGAGTCCTTTCTGGGGCCTCACGCTGCGATGGTGCGAGATGCGGGAGCCGAGCCGAACACGCTGAAAGGACCTGAACATCCCAACCACCACATGGTCGCGTTCGTGAAAGAGAACGGTAAGCCGGTGGAGAATGCGACGGTCGATATCAGCTACCGGAAGCTTTCTCCCAAAATGGGGGCATGGACGGCGCTTCCGGTGGTGCGCATGCACGTGGCAGGACACAGCCTTGCGACCACCCACTACGGGAACAATGTGAGACTTGGTCCGGGCCGGTACGAGGCTCGGGTGACCGTGAACGGGAACGGGCCCGCGACTTTCCTCTTCAGGCTGCGCGGTTGATTTCCGGCGACGAATACCGGGAGACGGCCGGCAAGCTTTTTTCTGGCCAAGACCCATTCGCCGGGCGCCATGTTAGCTTTCCAGCGCCTTGCGGGGGATGAGTATCACTTTTCCATTTTGCTGTTCCGTTGTCACGCAAGGCAGCCGCGAGGTAGGGGGCGCGCGAGGGCAGACTGGCAAAAAATCCTCTATGACCATGTAGGGATGACATGGAAAGGCCGCCGTCACTGGCGGTCGTATGCGATTAGCCGCCTGCTGATTTATTGAGGTTAAAAGAGATATAAAACGTCATGATCCTTCGGCATCATAAATGCCGCAAACCCGTGCATCTGTACAAGCGAAAGGAGGTTCGCTCGTGAAAAGAGTCATAGCACTGATTTTTGCTGCGATGCTCGCTGGGGTGATGACGATGCCTGCTTTTGCGGCAAGTCCGTCGATGGGCAACTCTGGGGCTGCCACGTGGCAAATAACACCTAACGCCAAGAAACACAAGAAGAAGAAGAAAAAGAAAAAGAAGCATCACAAACCCATGGGGAGTACAACTCTCTCGCGTGGCTGATAATTAACTGCCGAAAGCTGGTTTCGCCGGCTCATCCTGCCGGCATCGGAGTGAGCCCCCGAAGCTAAAGGAACGGGGGCTCCCCGATTGTTGATTGGACGGCGCTCGATCGCCGCCGGAAACCCGCCTCTTCGGGTACGACTCAAAAGCCCCGTGATGCGCCAAGGGGGAAGCCTGCCTGCGCATCGCGGTCATTCCAGGTTAAATCCTCGAAGTCAATCTGAAAGCCCGAGTAGCCGTTGCGCTTGCAGA
This sequence comes from Terriglobia bacterium, assembly GCA_046705285.1. Classification (GTDB taxonomy): domain Bacteria; phylum Acidobacteriota; class Terriglobia; order UBA7540; family UBA7540; genus SCRD01. The sequence continues at coordinate 1,431 of JBJKQK010000092.1, read as the reverse complement.
ACTGCGGCAGCGCCTCCACAAAGGCCTTGCGGGCGGCGTCATTGTTCAGTAAGGCGTGGAACCCTTTGGTGCCGAAACCCATCGCAGAGACGATCGGCATCACCGGCACATCATGTTCCTTCGCTCTGCCTGCGGCAGAATTATATCGCCATGCTATGCGGAGAAGGTGCATTCTTTGCGGGGGGCAGATTGCAGGGACGGCCTGTTGCCTGTTCTCAATGGATCGGCCTGCGGTCATTGCAAGATTTCATTGACAACTTGGCCGGGTAATGCCATTGTCCACTCGGATACAGGTCAGGGGCTCTGTTTACAACGAAGGGGACTTATGGCGACGGCCGCCAGGCCGCGCGTTTTGGGGCATCGGTTTTTCCAGGCCAAGGGTGTGATGTTCCTGGTTTTGGACCGGATGCCAATCGTTGGTGAGCTGTGATTGACGTCCGCGAAGAAATTGCAACCGCCGAGGTTGGTTCCTATCACCGGCTGATCGCCGCACTCGTCGGCCTGGCCGTGTTCTTCGACGGCTATGACACTTTCAGTCCTGCCTACGTCATTCACTATGTCATGAAACCCTGGCACCTGGCCCCAAGCCAGGCCGGGCTGCTGGTTTCAAGCGGGCTGGTCGGATTCATGTTCGGCTCGCTCGCGCAGGGGAAATTCTCCGATTGTTACGGCCGCAGGGCGACGCTGCTCGGGGCGTTGTGGATCGCGACCATTTTCAGCCTCGCCACGGCGCTCTTCGCACGCTCTTTCTGGACGTTTTGCGGCTTCCGCCTGCTGACAGGCACCGGTCTCGGTGCGCTGCTACCCATCGGCGTTACCTACCTGGCCGAGTTCGCCCCACGCCGCACGACCCACACCTTCGCCACCTGGGGCTGGGCTCTTGGATGGGCCATGGGTGGAGTTGTGGCTTCCGGGGTTGGCGTTTTTCTGACGCCGTCGCTCGGATGGCAAGCCCTTTATTACGTTGCCTCTCTCTCCATCGTGCTGGCCGGTATCTGCCACGCCATGCTTCCGGAATCTCTCCAGTTTGCCGCCTTGCGAGGCCACGCCCGCGACATTCCAGCAATTCTCAGCCGCCTGAATCCATCGCGCGCTGCTGCTTATGCGGATCCGGAGGCGCGGTTTGTTTTTCCGGAGCCGCGCGACCGCCCCGCATCAGTGGGATTGCTCCTGTCAGGCCGTTATCGCGGCACGACCCTGGCGGTGTGGGCCGCTGCATTTTTCATCCTGTTCAGCATTTTCGGTCTGACGAGCTGGATCCCCACGGTCATGATGGAGCGCGGCGAAACCTTTGCGGTGAGCTTCGGTTTCGGTGCGTTGATTCAGGTGATGGGATTTGCAGGTTCGTTGCTGTGTGGCTTGCTGGCACAGCGTACGGGCAGGGACCGCGCGTTTCTATTTACGTGGTGGCTGGGAGGCGCGCTCTCGGTG
>JBJKQK010000091.1:0-55951 GCA_046705285.1 Terriglobia bacterium | reverse complement strand
ATCCTGGACGGGGTATTGAGGAATCTGGAGACCAGCGAGATTTGGAATGACTGGGCAACAGCGCAACTGATGTGCAACAAGCTTGCGGAAAGCGAACACGGGTATCGCCGTGCCTTATGGATGGACCCTGCAAACACATCAGCGGCAGGCAATCTTGGCGTTGTTCTGGCAAGGAGGGGTCATCTTGCGGAAGCCGTTTCATTTTTTGAGGGCGCGCTTGCCAGGAGTTCAGGCCGGGAGCGAGATGCCTTGCTCCGCCTTGTAAGAACCTGTCGCGAAGAGGAGTCCAGACAGAACCAGGCAACAACCATGCTGACGCCCGGGCGTCTTACCGCTCAGGGTGAGGCAGGGCCAGTCACGGTCGTCTCCCCTCATGCGCATTGCGCCAGTGCAGGAGTATATTTCAAGGGCCTTGTTTACGGAGGAAGCGGCTACGCCGAAGAAGCCTGGGTTGAGGCGCTGGGTGTGTCTGACTGCGGGATTCCCGTGCAGCTTGTGCCTCTTGGGCCTGCCAGCGACACGAATAACCTGCTTCCAATCGAGTCCCGGCACAAGCTCGAGACTCTCCAGCGCCAGGCAGTAGACCTGAGCCAAAGCGTATTCCTGCAGTACTCGACCGCCAGCCTCTGGGACATGGAAACTTACGGCCGCTGGTGTGTTGTCCGAAACATGTTTGAAACGGACAGGCTTCCTGACGGTGTTCGTGAACGCTGCAACCGGATGGATGAAGTCTGGGTGCCGACCCGCTTCAATCTGGAAACATACTGCCGGGCCGGTGTTGAAGAGAAGAAGCTTCGGCTTGTTCCTCCCGGAGTTGATACGAAACTCTTCCGTCCCGGCGGCATGCCTTTGCGGATTCCACGGAAACGCGGATTCAATTTCCTTTCTGTTTTTGACTGGCAACTGCGCAAGGGCTACGACATTCTGCTGCTAGCTTACCTGCGGGAATTCAAGCCCGATGAAGACGTCGCCCTGATCCTGAAGGTCAGCCAGGTTCATGACACTTTGGCGGATCTGCAAGGCCACATCACCTATTTTGTCGAGCGCGAGGCGGGGTTTCAGCTGGAAAATGCGCCGCCGATCATCCTGATCAACGGTTATATTCCTCAGCATGAAATGCCCAGCCTTTATGCGGCGGGGGATTGTTTTGTGCTCCCGACGCGTGGTGAGGGCTACGGCCGTCCATTCATGGAAGCGCTCTCCTGTCAGGTTCCGGTGATCGCGACCGGCTGGAGCGGCCAGGCGGATTTTCTTAGCCATGAAAACAGCTTCCTGATCGACCACCGCGTGGTTCCTGTGCCGGAGGATGTGGATATAGAGGTTTTTGCCGGGCACCGATGGGCGGAGCCCGATGTGGACCATTTGCGCCACCTGATGCGGCAGGTCTTTTCTCATAAGGAGGAAGCCCTCCGGCGCGCTGAACGGGGACGGGCCTGCATGGTGCAACAGTACGACTGGAGCGTGACCATTCCACAGTGGGTGGCCGAATTCCGGCGGCTGCTCGACTGAGGGTTCGCTTGCCATCAGCGGAAAGTTTCGATTCCGGCGTTGCGGCGCATCCTTCCTGCTATGAGTTTGATTTGGAGAAAAGCCGATGTCGTTTTATATGGTGAAACCCGATTCGCTCAGTATCGAACATTCCTGCGAGCGGAGTTCGGTGGTCGCATTGCTCACCGACTGTGCCTCGGAAGGTGAGATTCCATCCAGCCTTCGAAAGGCCTGCGATCGGGTGGAAAAGAGACCGTTTTCAATTTTGCGGGACAATCGGCTCCCCGAGGGATCGGATGCCGCCTTTCTCTGGTTGGCGGGAGAGAAATTAATGGAAGGGTCAGCCGCCGGCCTGCGCAGAGCCGCATCCACTCCCGCTGGGCGTTCTTTTGTTGCGGTCCACCTGCCGTGTTTCGGTGAAGTGGACCTGATTGGACTTCAGCCGCGTTTATGGAAGAACGGCTTTCAGCCTGACCGTACTCAGCCGGGCCTGCGGATTGCTGGAACGGTAACACCATCGCCGGAGCTGAAAGGATTGCTGAGAGAGAGCCGGGAAATCTGGGCACGTTTTTATTTGGCCCTGCTCGACGAGCAACAGGAGCCGGGAATGGGCCTCGAAAAATTGTCGCAACTGTGGCGAGACAGCGTAGCGCTCCCCAAGCCTTACGGTTCGCTGCTGATGCGAAATCTGATCGTCCTCCTGATCCGGCATAACCAACATGAAGAAGCCGAGAAATTGCTGAAGCTGGGGATGGACTACTTTCCTCTCTACGCGGAGTTGCCATATCTGGCTGCCTTGCTTTGCGCCTCTAAAGAACGATACTCGGAAATCCCCGGCTATGTCCGTCAGGCGACGCGGAATCCGGATCCATCTTATGTGGGCAGCGGGGGCGAGAACTCCTATCGCAGTCTTTGGCTGCTGGGCTGGGTGTTTGAATTGGCGGGCAATCAGGAAATGGCGGCGAAGTGCTATCTGGCAGGTATTCAGGCCCGCCCCGCCTATCCGCCTTCGGTCTACGGCATTTTGCGCCAACGCTTTCCTTGTGAGACAGTCCAATACCTGCGGTATCAGGGTTTGGGAGCATTAGCCCGTCGCGAGCCACAGTACCTGGAACCGGTCTTTGAATACTTTCTCCTTCACCGGCAAATCGAGGCCGCCCGCTACATCCTGGAATCAACCCAAATGGCGGAAGCCGCAAGAGAAAGGCTCCAAAAGTCTCTTGATGAAGTGGTTGCAGCCCACCGGCCACCGCCACGGGCTTCCGGCGTCAAGCCAGGCTTGATGCTGACTGGGCCATTCTACGTCCATTCAAGCCTGGGACGAATCAACCGGGAAATCGCCGCTGCTCTGGTGGCTGAGAAGGAATTCGAAACTGCGTTGGAGCCGCAGAGCTTCGGTGAAGTCCCGGGAGCCAGTCTCCCTCAATTTGACGCGGTTTCGAAGGGGCTTAAACGGAGAATTCGCCGGCTGGATCTGACCATCAGACATCACTGGCCACCCAACTTCGACCGGCCTGCGTGCGGGAAGCTTGTGGTCATGATCCCGTGGGAATTCGGAAGTGTCCCCAGGAGGTGGGCTGATCAAATCAACCAGTCTGTGGATGAGTTGTGGGTCCCTTCGGAGTTTTGCCGACAGGTGTTTGTCCGCGGCGGCGTGCCGAAAGACAAAGTTCAAGTGATCCCCAACGGTATTGATCCGAAAATCTTCAGGCCGGAGGGACCTGTGTGGCGTCCGGAAGGCTGCCGAAGTTTTGTTTTCCTTTTCGTCGGCGGGGCGATCCTCCGCAAAGGAGTTGATGTTCTCTGGAGCGCCTACCGTCGAGCCTTCACTTCCGCCGATGACGTCACGCTGGTGATCAAGGACATCGGCTCATCAACTTTTTACAAGAATATGAGTCTGGTTGAGAAGTTGTCGAGGGAAACGCGTGATTTGCGTTCGCCTCATGCGGTGATTCTGACCGAAAAGCTCGAAGACTCGAAACTTGCATCGCTTTACCGGGGTGCAGACACCGTCGTTCTGCCTTACCGCGGAGAGGGGTTCGGAATGCCACTGGCGGAGGGGCTTGCCTGTGGCCGGCCCGTGATCGCCACCGGGCTTGGGCCCGCACGGGAGTTCTGCCCCCCCGAGTCTTCGTTGTTCATTTCTGCACAAGAGGCAGAGAAATCGACCGCAAGGCTGGGTTACGGTCCCATGACCGGCCGGTTCACATGGTTTGAACCTGATGCGGATGAGTTGTCAAGAGTGATGCGCTGGGTTTTCGAACACCGGGAAGAAGCTTCGCGGCGGGGAATGTCTGCCGCGGAGAAGGTACGAACATCGCTGAGCTGGGCCAGAGTTACCGGCATGCAGCTTGACAGGATCCGTCACCTGGTGGGCGATCAGACCTGAATGAAGCACTTCACCCGAAGATGGAATACATGATTGAGCAGCCAAGCGCCGTGCCTGTAAAACGCAGCGGTCCGCATCCGGAATGAAAAACAAGATGCCAACTCTTGCTCTCTCAATGATCGTCAAGAACGCCGAGGCGACCCTTTCCCGCTGTCTCGAAAGTGTGCGTGGGGTTGTGGATGAAATTGTTACTGCGGATACGGGTTCTACTGACAACAGCCGGAAAATCGCTCGGGAACATGGAGCCAGGGTCTTCCGAATCCCATGGGAGAGAGATTTTGCCAAGGCGCGCAACCTATCGCTGGCCAAAGTGCGTTCAGACTGGGTCCTGATCCTCGATGCCGATGAGGCGCTCGATCCGGCAGCGAAAGAATTGATTCCGCCACTGCTGGCGCATCCCACCGTGATGGGGTACATGGTCCAGATTCGGAACTATCTGCTGGAATTGAACTGCCATCTGTGGGACCAGAGTGCGAAACCGAACGTATCCGCTCCCCCCTTTGCCCGGGGATACCCGGCCTATGTGCAACACGAAAACGTTCGCCTTTTCCGACGCCATCCCGATGTGTATTTTGTCGGGCGCGTTCACGAAACCGTGGGTTGCCGCATTCTGGAGCAGGGAATGAAGATTGGGCCGGCGAATTTCCTGATCCACCACATGGGTTTCATCGCCGACGATCAGACCCTGGCTCGAAAATGGGAATTCTATCGCGAGCTTGGAAGGGAAAAGCTTCGTGACAGACCCGACGATGCCAATGCGTATTTCGAACTCGGCATCGAAGAGTTCGACCACTTTCACAATAACGACAAGGCTGTGAAACTCTTCGCGCACGCGTGTGAACTGAATCCTCGCCTGGGCGTAGCCTGGGTATTCCACGGGCTCGCGCTGGCACGCGGAGGAAAACACCGCGAGGCGCTTGAAAGTTTCGGCCACGCTGAGGTAACCCGCGGCAGGATGGAGGTTGTCCACGAAAGCAAGGCCGACTCATTTTACAGCTTGGGAGAGTTTGACTTGGCCCGCGAGTCCTACGAGCAGGCCCTCAGGTTGCTGGGCGATGCACCACAAATTGAGAGCAAACTGGGTTTTACGGAAGTCCGCCTGGGGATGGTAGAAGAAGGTCTTGCCCGCCTACGCAGAGCCGTCGACCTGGAGCCCCAGGCCGGTGAACTCCATGACCGGCTGATCGCCGCTTGCGCGTGGCTGGGCCGTGTGCCGGAAGCCGCAGACGCGGCAACAGCGAAGCTCGCGCGGACCAATCCCCAGCCTGAGGACTTTGTGCGAGCGGCAAGCTTGCGTGCGCAATTGCAGGATTGGCATTACGTCAGAAAACTGCTGAGCCGGGGGCTCGGCCGATTTCCTGAATCCGGCAAGTTGCAGGAAGCTCTGGCAGAGACCGAGCGGGAAGTGATTATTGCTGAGACGGAAGCCAAAGGGGACCAGGAATATCGGCAGAGCAATTTTGAATCTGCCTGTCGCTTCTATGAGAATGCCCTTGCACGACTGGGCAATTCGCCGCACATCGCGAGCAAGCTGGGACTTGCAGAAGTCCGCCTGGGGCGAGCCCAGGAAGGCCTGGCGCGCTTGCGTCGGGCAGTGGAGCAGGGGCAAGAATCCGCCGAAGTTTATGACAGGATGGTGGGTGCTTTTATTTTGCTGGGCCGGCTGGATGATGCGGCCCAGGTTGCTGAAAAAAAGCTCTGCAAGATCGGGCCGCAACCGGATTCTTATCTGCGCGCCGCGGCCTTGCGCGCGCAATTGTGCCACTGGCCACAGGTCATCACATTGCTGCGGCAGGGATTGGACCATTTCCCTGATGCCATTAAGTTGCAGTCGGCGCTGGCCGAGGTCGAAACGCACCTCGCGGACGGCTCACTGCCAGGTTCTGGCGAGTGCTTGGTATCTGAAGAGGCCGCAGGCACCGGCCCGACTGGACGACAAAACGCTCTCTGAGCAGCCTTCTTGAGCTGTCTTCCTGTGTAATACGACACCTTGGGTGTTCCTGCTTCGTACCCACTTCAACCTGCAAACCAGCTTGGGGGCACCTGACCTCCATCGCGTCCATAACCTGCCGGGGGCGTGGTATTAAAGTACTATACGGAGCTGCCTTCCGCGGTTAAAGAATCGAAAACCGGTGCCGATAGGGTTGGTTGGCTAGAGAGCGCCAGAAGGCAGGAACCCAGGGCTGGACGAGGTGAGCCAGAGGTTCTCCGCCGGAGGCCAGAGAAAAAACACGGGAGGAGAATCCTATGGGAATGAGCGTCCTGTTTAACATCTCTTCACTTGAGTCGCAAAACCAGTTGCAGAGCACCAACCAGTCACTCCAATCCACTTTGACCCAACTGACCACCGGTTCACGGATCAACAGTGGAGCGGATGACCCTGCGGGCCTGCAAATCGCAAACTCGTTGAACGCTTCTATCGCCGCCCTGAACCAGAGTGTCAATAACGCCAGCAATGGCATCGGCATCGGCCAGGTTGCGGACGGTGCATTGTCCCAGGTGAGCACGCTGCTGAATACGGCCGTCACACTGGCCACCGAGGCCTCCAACGGGGGGCTTTCGTCGCAGCAGTTGACCGCACTCGGGACTGAATACAACAACATCCTGACCGAAATCGACAACATCGGCAGCAACACCAACTTCAACGGCAAGTCAGTATTCACATCCGGGACCACGAACGTCTTTTTGACCGACCTGACAACGAACTACAACATCGGCATCTCGACCACGGTCCTGAGCAGCGCCAACCTCGGCCTGACCACGACCGACTTCACGACCTCGGGGAATCCGCAGGCCGCCCTCACCCAGATCAATGATGCGATCAACAGTGTTGGGTCTCTTCGAGGGCAAATCGGGGCTGCCATCCAGCAGCTTCAAGACGGTCAGAATGTGGCTTCTGTCGAGGCTCAGAACACAACCTCCTCACTGAGCACCATTACTTCAGCAAACCTTCCTCAAGTGGTGTCGAACTTGAGCAAGTTTACTGTCCTTGAACAAACGGGCATCTATTCGCTGAGTCAAGCCAATTCGGTTCCCCAGAGTCTGCTGAAGCTGCTTCAGTAGTCCTCGTTTCTTCCATGATGGCAGAGGGATGAAAGAGGCCTCTGCCATTATGATCTCTTGCTGGTCTTTTAGTGAGGAGGCAAGAATCCGATGGGGTCAATGGGTTTCGGCTTAAACCTGGATACAACGGGACTTGGACTGAACCAGGGTCTCAACGTCCAGCAAACAGTGGCTGCTCTGGTGGCTGCGGCGCAGGCTCCAGAGCAGCCACTTCTCGACGAACAGAGCTTTTATAGTTCCCAGCAGTCGGCTCTCAACAACATCAATAATCTTCTGGATAGCCTGCAAACCTCTGTTCAGGCGCTCCAGGTTCCGCTTGGCGGCCTGGCTGCCACGACAACCACGTCTTCCGATAACAACGTGCTGGCCGCCACGACCACAACCGGGGCAACGACAGGCACGCATACCGTTCTGGTCAGTTCGCTGGCGGCTACTTCATCCTACGATACCGCTGCTCTTACTTCCGCCAGCACGACTTTTGCAACTGGTCAGTTCACGCTCCAGGTGGGCGGCGGAAGCCCGGTTACGATTGCCGTCGACAGCACTCATAATACATTGAGCTCTCTGGCTTCTTACATCAACAGCCAGGACTATGGCGTTAGCGCCAGCGTTATTACGGATGCGAATGGGTCCAAACTGGCGCTGGTCAGCGACGCCAGTGGGGCGCCGGGGGACCTTACAATTTCTGGAAACAGCACGGGGTTGACGTTCAACAAGACCGCAAGCGGGGCCAATTCCTCGCTGACGGTCGATGGAGTTCCTCTGAATACGACGAGCAATACGGTCACCGGGGTCATCCCGAACGTCACTCTCAATCTGATAGGAACTTCCTCGAACCCTGTCACCCTGACGGTGGCTTCCGATACCGGAAAGGCATCAACGGCCATCAACAACTTTGTTTCGGCTTACAATGCTGTCATCCAGGCGGTAAACGCACAGTTTACTTACACGCAGGGAGCTTCCCAGCAGCCTCCGTTGATCTCCGACGCGGCGCTGGCCCAGGTGCAACAGAACCTGTACAACGATGTTAATTATTCGATCAGCGGCAACAACGGTATTACCAGCCTGGCTTCCCTGGGTATCACGCTCCAATCAGACGGCACCTTGCAGGTGGATAGCGGAACGCTGGGCGCGGCACTCAGCAGCAATCCAGGTTCTGTGCAGAATTTCTTCCAACAAGCCGGCGGAGTCAATGGCTATGCGATCAATTTCGGCAACGACCTGCTGAACCTGACAAATGCTGGCAGCGGTCCCTTGTACGTTGATCTCCAAGGCATCGCACAGAACCAACAGTCACTCCAGAACGACATTAATGATTTCCAGGCACGCCTGACGCAGCAACAGCAGCTCTGGCTCCAGGAATACGCGCAGGTGAATTCGACGCTGCAAACACTGCCGCTGCTGCTCCAACAGATTAATGGACAGCTGAACTCAATCGGCGGCAGTTCAACGTCAAGCACGCCTTTAAGCGGACAGTGATGAACAGGGACCCCTTCAAAAGTTACCGGGAGAGTGCCGTCTACAGTTTCAGTACGGCCGACATCTTCATTCAGTGCTATGACGAGGTTATTCGCCTGCTGCACTCGGCTGCCCGTGCCATTGAGGCGGCTGATATCGAGAAGAAAACGCACGACTTGAATCGCGTGCTGGCCTTTATCGTCCATCTGCAGGGAGCCCTGGGCTTTGAGCCGGGAGGTGAGGCCGGCCAGTGGCTAAACCATTTCTACGGCCTTGTTCGCAAGCAGGTTTTCGAGGCCAGTGTCCAGCTTAGGCCTGACCTGTTAAGGCAGGCAGCCCGTTATTTTGCCGATGTCAGAAAAATGTGGGAGGAACTTCGGGCCATGGATTCAGCAAATCCAGCCGGCATTTCTGCTTATTCACCGCAAGATGATCCATTCCGTACGCCTCAAAAGGTCGCCCCCGCCCTTGCGCCCGACATGGCCGGAACCTCCTCCCCGACTGACTGGACTGCGTAGAGTCGATGACTAGCATCGGTTTCGGTCAATCAACGGACAGTTTGAAGATACTTTGAACAGCGGTAGATTGCACCGATGCGTCCATCGGGCGAACGGCCGAGTGGAGATTCACCCTGCCACAGGACGAGGCCATCAGCCGCCCCGGCGATACTAAACTTCCTTGCGTTTGGGCCGATGGTTTATATGCGGCAGGTTCGACCGATGAACTCACCCGCAAGGACAAGGTAAGACGAGGTCGCATTGACTGTGCCATCGATTCAGAAATTCATTGCCAGGCAGCCCATACTTGACCGGGCCGAGAATGTGGTCGGATACGAACTGTTGTTCCGCAGTGCGGATGAAGCCTTCAGTTCTATTGAGGACCCGGACCTTGCATCGTCCACCGTCATTTCCGACAGCATGATTCTTTACGGGATCAGCGAATTGACGGAGGGCAGACGGGCCTTCATAAACTGCACACGCGATTCACTTGTAACCGGGCGCGCCGCATTGATGCCCCCTGACCGGATCGTGATTGAGGTGCTGGAATCAGTCGACCCGGACATCGAGGTCCTGACGGCATGCCGTGTTCTGAAGAGTGCCGGATACATGATAGCGCTGGATGACTTCGGGGGAGAGCGGCAGGCCGCGCTGGTTGATCTCGCCGACATCATCAAGATTGATGTACTGGCAACGCCTCAACACGAGGTGGAAAATATCCTGCGCCGTTACGACGGAAAGGGCATCCAGTTCCTGGCGGAAAAGGTAGAAACACGCGAGCAGTTCCAGCAAACAAAAGGGCAAGGATTCTCCACTTTTCAGGGATATTTCTTTGCTCGACCGCGCATTTTGAAGTCAAACGATATTCCACCCGAAAAGCTATTTTACTTTAGCATCTTGCAGGCAGTTACACGCCCGGAGATGGATGTGAGGAAGGTGGCGGACAACATCAAACATGACCTCGGCCTCTCATACAAACTTCTTCGCTTCCTGAATTCTGCCGTCTTCGGATTTCGGAATCAGATCCGATCCATTCGGCACGCCGTGGCACTGCTGGGACAAGCCGAAATGCGGAAATGGATTTCGCTCGTTGCAATCGCGAGTTTGGGCGAGGGCAAACCTCCGATCCTTTTCGAAACTGCGCTTGCCCGAGCGGCCTTTTGCCAGCACCTTGCACCACGCCTTGGGCCTGTCGGCCGCCAGGAGGACTACTTTCTTCTTGGACTCCTTTCCAATATCGATGCCATCCTGAGTCGACCCATGCGGGCGGCGCTGGCGGAATTGCCCATCGCCGGTGATGTCAAAGACGCACTGTTGGGTACGCCGAACAAGTTGTACCAGGTGCTCCAAGCCGTGATTACATACGAAAAGGCGGACTGGGCGAAACTTGCTTTCTGGGCCAATACCCTTAATCTCTCTGAGAATGCCTTCCCGGACTTGTTTCTCCGTTCGGTGCAATGGTGCAGTCAAATTCCATGCGGCGAACTGGTTGCGCCGAGAGGTGCTTCCAACATGCCGGGCCAGCATACTCGGTCGGAAGAAGTCAACCCTCACACCGCTCATGCTCGACCCAATTAGGTCTGCTCTTGCCCGTTTTACACGCGTTTGAAATTTCCATCCTGATGCGAGAACACCCGACTCAAAGATCGCACCAGTTATAGTACGTCCATTCATCGCTTCTGCATGAACTGGGCGTGCGTGCCAAAATCGCGCAGCAGCAATTGGGGCGCTCTGCCGTGTTACACACGCGCAGCCCGTATGCGCGCGATCCCCGAAAGTCACTGACGTGCGGTGGAGGCGCTGGAGAGAGTCCTGCTCCCCAATATTCCCAAATCGGCTGATTCTGATCAACTGAGCGTGGCGGCAATTAATTGACCTGCAATGACTAAGCTGGAGGCGCGGGGGAGAATCGAACTCCCGCATAAAGGTTTTGCAGACCTCTCCCTTACCACTTGGGTACCGCGCCGGAAGATGGAGCGGGAAACGGGATTCGAACCCGCGACTTCGACCTTGGCAAGGTCGCACTCTACCACTGAGTTATTCCCGCTTGACACCTAGAAACTCAATTTACCAAGAAATTATAGAAAGCGACACTGTAGCATGTCAAGCAAGCGAATGGAGACATGTTCATCGCCCCGGCAGTATCCCCCCATCGAACACAATTAACATGCCCTTATAAGACAGCTTGATTTCAGGAGTGCGTCGTTATAACGTGTTTCTTCAGGTTATTGCCCTGCTTGTATGTTGATCTGATCCTGCACGTCCTGCGCAATGGCGTGTTCGCACAGAGGCAGGCGAAAAGGAAGATAACGCAATGTACGATCCGCAAACCGTCCAACTGATCATAGTTCTGGTGTTTGTAGCTTTCCTTCTGTTTTTCATCATCGGACTGATTTATGGATTGTTTCTCCTGGCCAGGATCCGTACGCAGGCAGTACGGATTAACAAGCGTCTTGAAGAGATTCTGGCCAGGACCGCTGAGGCTCCCGCAAGTGAAGACAGTTCCAAGTTCACGCTCTAGGCTGCAGCTTTCCAAGCGTGTCCTTCCATTGGCGAATCAGACGCACCGCCCAATATCCCCCGAGGATTACTCTCGTTCCAACTTGCTGGCAAGAGTCAGGATCAGCTTGCGATTTGCGGTGGTCATGCTCTCGAAAGATTTGACGAGACGGCGCACGGATTTTGACTGATTTGACTGTGGAGGGATTCGCGGAGCCGTCGGGTGGCTTCCACCGCGAAAAAGAAGCTGATATGGTTCAACTTCCAAAGCCTTGGCAAACTTTCCCAAGGTTGCCAGCGAAGGAGCGGTATATCCGCCCTCAACTCGTGAAATATACGAACGGAGCAGCCCCGACCGCTTTTCAATGTCCCCCTGCGAAAGCCCCTTAGCTTCACGCAGAGTCCGAATCCGCTTTCCGATGTCCATCATATTAATAAAATCAGAAATGCAGTTTGTTGTCAATGATTGTCGAAAATCTCATGTTTGGAAATAAGTAATAGGTTGTAATACAAAACTACTATGTCTGACATCTGGGCTGTCAGCCCTTGCTGGCCGGCCAGCGCGGCGTGGCGTCGCGGGCGGAATCTTGTGACGCGCAACTGACCGCCAGTTCGAGAAACGCAAGCGTGAGCAGGGCGCTGCCAGCTTCTGTGAGTCCTGGCAGCAACACAGCCAGATCTGAGCGCTGTGACAACTGGCGGTCATTGTTGTCGGTGACGGCAAAGAGTTTTTGACCGCCCATTTGCCGGAGCTCGGCGATCGATTGATGAGTTTGCTCCCTGAGCTTGCAGCGCGACGAGGAAAGATAGAGGATTCCGGTACCCGGCTGTGAAATCTGGCGGAAGTCCTCTTGAAAGTGCGTCAGCTCAAGACCGCTGGCGCTAACCCCTGCCAATTGCCGCAGGCGCGACGCTGCCTGCAGTGCGACGGGATGAAATGGGCCGCCGCCCACGATATAGAGATTCGGCAGCCGGCCAAACTCTTTGGCAAGCGCGGCGCCAGCATCCGAGATCCGATTCAGAACCCATTCAACGTCTGTCGCCAGTCTTCCGAGCTCGTCTTCCTGCGTGTTGAGCATCGGTGCCGGCGCCTTCAAAATCCGCGCTGCCGCGACCGCCAGGAAGAGCGTCACCGCGTGCCGGCAGAAGACGGATCGGCTTCCCGCGTCGGGAGACCCAGCGGAGTAGCAATCCGCAACAGCGTCCGCCAGTCCGGCCAGTTCACTTTCGGGATTGGGTGTTATCGCCCAAACAACTGCACCATGCCTCTTCGCATGCTTTACGGCCTGCAAGGTCTCTTCACCCTCGCTGGAACTGGAAATAGCAATTACCAGGGAGCGAACGGCGACTGCGCGGCGGGTGTAGGCATTGAACACGGCGGGACGGCGCACAAGGACCGGCACGCCCAGCAGGCTTTCAAAAGCCCATGCCCCGCTCAGCGCAGCGAAATAAGAAGTGCCCTCGCCTATCATGAACACCGGTCGCTGGCCCCAACTGGCGCTCCGGATGACGGCATCGTATACGCGGCGGCCTTCTTCAGACATTTGCCGGAGGGCCTGTGGGATTTCAGCTAGTTCCTGCCTAATGGTCACATTCACCTCGCTTTCGGTTTCGGGTTCTTACGGTTGTTTCCAGCCGGTCCTGATGGGATTTTGATCTGCATCAGAGTTGTGGATGTCACCAGACCCGGCGCCTCTCGATTGACGGGGCCCGGCCAGAAACGCTTTTTCGAGGCGCCGTCGGTTTTTTCTCCGAGTTCTGGCTAGTTTTGGCAGTGCCAGATGGCTCTGACTTCAATTATAATAATCTGGAAAGTAATGCAGTGGACTATCCAGGAGGATGAGCCTACACAATCTTTCATATTTCTTCGCAGCGCCTTGATCTCCGGCGAGCCCGGGGACAGATGACTCAGAAGTGTTGTTTCCGAAGCTAAACACTCCAAATCTTGCGGTAACACGGCGTGAGCGGCCGATAGAATTGCAGGGCGCCATGAGAATACAAATCGTGTAACGATTCCGAGTGTAGATTCGTCAGAATACATCTAGGGTCAGGATGGGGGAAGTGTTGATTAGCAGACTACGACTTCTCGGGTATTTCATGGCCGCAGCCATGATTACCGGAGCATTTGCCGGTTGTTCTGAAAAGAACGCAGCCAGTACCCCGGCGATTCCAAAGGCAGGCATGGCTGTGCCCGTAGAGGTGGCAAAGGTGTCCAGCCGGAACATGCCCGTTCAGGTGACTGCCATCGGCAATGTGGAAGCTTATTCCACTGTTACGATCCAGACCCTGGTGGATGGAGAGATCCAGAAGGCTTATTTCACGGAAGGCCAGGACGTTGAGAAAGGGCAATTGTTGTTCAGCATTGATCCCCGCCCTTTCGAGGCGGCTCTTCACCAGACGGAAGCAAATCTGGCGCGCGACAGGGCACAATACCAGTATGCGAAGACGGAAGCCCAGCAGTATACCCAACTCGAGAAGGAAGGGATTGTTTCACAGATCCAATACCAGCAGTACACAAGCAACGCTGACGCTTTGGAAGCCGCTGTTCGTGCCGATCAGGCCGCAGTGGAAAACGCTAAAATCCAATTGAGTTATTGTTCCGTTTACTCTCCCATCAGCGGCCGCACCGGAAGTCTGCTGGTCCACCCGGGCAACCTCGTCAAAAGTAATACAACGAACCTGGTGGTGATCAACCAGATTACGCCCATTTATGTTGACTTCTCGGTTCCCGAGCAGTATCTGCAGCAGATCAAGCAGCACCATGCCCGGGGAAGACTTGCAGTCTATGCATATCCCACCGGCGGTGAAGCCGATGCGTCAACAGGCACGCTGAGTTTTATCAATAACACGGTAGACAGCAGTACCGGAACAATTGAGTTGAAGGGAACTTTTGCGAATCGTGACCGACGATTGTGGCCGGGGCAGTTCGTCAATGTTATTCTTGACCTCACCGTGCAGAACAACGCAACGGTTGTTCCCTCGCAGGCCGTGCAGACCGGTGAAAAAGGCAAGTATGTTTACGTGATCAAGCCCGATCACACCGTTGTTTATCGCCCCGTCGAGATTGGGAATACGCTTTCCGGTTATACCGTGGTGGATAAAGGGCTCAGTCCGGGAGAAACAGTTGTGACCAACGGCCAACTTCGGCTTTACCCGGGCGCCAAGGTTTCATTCAAGAATGAAACGGCCTCTGAGCAGGAAAGCACCTCATGAACCTCTCTGAACTCTTCATTCGCCGCCCGGTCATGACGACGCTGATCATGCTCGGGATTCTGCTTTTCGGCATTATGGCTTACCTGACCCTTCCGGTCAGCGACCTGCCAAGCGTCGATTATCCCACCATCACGGTGAGCGCGGGCCTTCCAGGCGCCAGCCCGGAAACAATGGCTTCGGCGGTGGCTACCCCTCTTGAACGGCAATTCTCCACGATTGCGGGTCTTGACTCCATGTCGTCGACCAATACCCAGGGCAGCACCTCGATTACCCTGCAATTCAGCCTCAGCCGGAACATTGATTCTGCCGCCCAGGATGTTCAGTCCATGATCACCCAGGCCGAGGGCGAGCTTCCTCCGGGCATGCCGTCGCCACCCACTTTCCGTAAGGTGAATCCGGCCGATCAAGCGATCATCTACATGGCAGTGTGGTCCGACACGCTGCCGCTCTACACGACCAGCGAGTACGCGGATACGATGATGGCGCAACGTATCTCTATGGTCAGCGGAGTGGCGCAGGTCCAGGTGTTCGGCGAACAGAAGTATGCAGTCCGCGTTCAGTTTGACCCAAAGGCTCTGGCCGCGCGCAAGATCGGTATCGATGAGGCCATCCAAGCCATTCAGAACGCCAACGTCAACCTGCCAACCGGGACTCTCTATGGCACTCACAAAGCTTTTGTGGTGCAGGCGGAAGGGCAGTTGAACGACGCGGCTGCCTACCGTCCGATTATCATTGCGTACCGAAACGGCGCTCCCGTGCGCCTGGATGCCGTAGCGAATGTGATCAATGGCGGCCAAAGCGACAAGGTTGCAACATGGTTCGGTGGCAAACGGGCGATGGTGCTGGCGATTCAGCGCCAGCCGGGGACGAACACAATTGATGTAGTCAACAGCATCAGGAAGCTGTTGCCCACCTTCCGGTCTGAATTCCCGGCCGCCATTCACTTTCAGATTCAGTTCGATCGTTCGATCGCCATCAAGAACTCGATCAACGACGTCAAGTTTACTCTCTACCTGACGTTGTGCCTGGTGGTCCTGGTCATCTTCATCTTTCTCCGGAACCTCTCCGCTACGATCATCCCCAGCCTGGCGCTTCCGATGTCGATCATTGGCACGTTTGCGGTGATGTACCTGGCCGGCTTCACGGTGGATAACTTATCCCTCATGGCTCTCGTACTCGCAGTGGGCTTTGTCGTGGATGATGCTATCGTCATGCTTGAAAACATCGTGCGGCATATGGAGAACGGCGAAGGCATCATGGAAGCCGCCCTGAATGGTTCGAAGGAAATCAGCTTCACCATCCTTTCCATGACGTTGTCCCTGACCGCCGTCTTTATTCCGGTGCTCTTTATGGGCGGGATCATGGGGCGGCTGCTGCACGAGTTTGCAGTGACCATTATGGCTTCGGTTCTGGTGTCAGGTCTGGTCTCTTTGACCCTGACGCCGATGCTGTGCAGCCGATTTCTGCGGCATCCTCGAGAGCAGAAGCATGGGCGCTTGTACAACGCTTTCGAACGCGGTTTTAACCATTTGCACCATGGTTATGACTGGAGTTTGCGCGGCGTTCTGCGACATCGCCTGACGGTGCTCTTCGCATCTATCCTGATCTTGATCCTTACCGGATACATGTTCTTGAAGATTCCCAAAGGCTTCCTTCCCAGTGAAGACAGCGGCGCGATTTTCGCTTTTACGCAAGCGGCCCAGGGCACTTCATTTACCCAGATGAAGAAGATGCAGCAAGGGGTTGTCGCTATTGTGCGCAAGAATCCCAATGTGGACACCGTGTTTTCATTGGCCGGTGCCGGCGGGCCTTCCGGAGGGGGCAACACTGGGATTTTCTTTTGCCATCTCAAGGACCACCCGCCCGCCTGGGACCAATTCGTTGCCCAGATTGAGGACTTCTTCCATATTCCTCACAAGCCCTTTGGACCGCAGTACAGGCTCGTCAGCACGGATGACGTGATTCAGCAATTGCGCCCGCAGATCGCCAAAATTCCAGGGATCCTGGCTTTTATGCAGAACCCTCCCCCCATCCGGATTGGCGCCCATTTGAGCAAAAGTCAGTATCAATACACCCTGGAGAGTCCAAATACCAATGAGCTTTACAAGTATTCGCGACTTCTTGAAGCCGACATGCGCAAACTTCCTGGTTTCCAGGATGTAACTTCGGATCTGCAGATTGACAACCCACAGGTCAATATCAAGATCGACCGCGACAAGGCCCAAGCACTGGGGGTGACCGCGTACCAGATTGAAAGCGCCCTTACAACTGCCTACGGCGAGGGACGGATCTCAACCATTTATGCGCCCAACAACGAATACTGGGTGATTTCAGAGTTGGAACCCAAATATCAGATGAATCCGAATGACCTCTCCATGTTGTACATTCGTTCATCCAGCGGACAGCTTGTTCCTTTAAATAGTGTTGCGCAGATGACGGAAGGCCTCGGGCCGTTGTCCGTAAACCATTATGGCCAGCTCCCCTCGGTCACGATTTCCTTTAACCTGGCCCCCGGCGTGGCGCTGGGCGGCGCGGTGTCGGAAGTCTCCCAGATTGCTCACAGAACCCTGCCCGCAGACATCAGCGGCAGTTTTGAGGGGGAGGCACAGCAGTTTCAGTCCTCGCTGGTGGGCCTCGGAATCCTGCTGATGGCTACAATCCTGGTAATTTACCTGGTTCTGGGCATTTTGTACGAAAGTTTCATCCACCCCATTACCATCCTTTCGGGCCTGCCCTCGGCGGCGCTCGGCGCTCTGGTCACATTGATGGCTTTTCATATGCAACTCGACCTTTACGGCTTTATCGGCATCATCATGCTGGTTGGCATCGTCAAAAAGAACGCCATCATGATGATTGACTTTGCGTTGGACGCCGAGCGAAGCGGTGGGAGGTCGACTCGCGATGCAATCTACCACGGAGCCCTTGTCCGGTTTCGTCCCATTATGATGACAAGCTTTGCCGCTTTCATGGGTATTATGCCCATCGCACTGGGCTTGGGAGCAGGTGCGGAATCACGGCGGCCTCTGGGCATGGCCGTTGTTGGCGGTCTCATTTTTTCACAGGTTATCACACTGTACATTACTCCCGTCTATTATACGTACCTTGATCAGTTCCAGAACTGGCTTGGCAGGCATTTCGGTCGCCGTCCGGAGGAACCTGTCATTGAAGCTCCTGCCCCCGTGCCGGAATCCGTTTTGGCTGAAACCGGTGATGGTTCCGGAATGCGCTGAGATCGCAAGAAAGCAGCTGTTCATCAAGAAATTCGAGTGGGACGAATTACCTGGTGATATAATGCCGTCTTCATCAAAAACAATAAGGCTGTAATGTGGTCGTGTCTTCGCAGTGACTTTTCGATCCGGAGTAGAAAATAATCGGAAGTACAAACTCCAATAGGGAGCCCACTATGAAGAAGAAACACCGGTCTGAAGAAGCTGGCTCAAAGAAATCGGCGTTAACCCGCCGCGACTTCCTTAAGGGGGCGGGCGTCACAGTCTCTGGTGGCCTGCTGGTTGGAAGTGCGGTGGCGAGCGCCGCACCTCCAGGCCCGGAAAGTGGATTTGTAGGCCCGGGCGCTGTTCCCATCACCCTTCGCGTGAACGGCAAGGTCCACAAGCTGAATGTTGAGCCTCGCGTCACACTGTTGGACGCACTACGAGACCATTTGGACATAACCGGTTCCAAGAAGGTTTGTGATCGCGCGACCTGCGGTGCTTGCACCATGATGATAGATCGCAAGCCTGTTTATTCCTGTACGGTTCTGGCGATCGAGGCCGAGGGGCATGATATTACGACCATCGAGGGCCTTGCCGCGGACGATAAGCTCACCCCGGTGATGTCAGCCTTTGTCAACCACGACGCGCAGCAATGTGGATTCTGCACGCCGGGTTTCGTCATGGCTTGCACGGCATACCTGGAGCGGGACCACAACCCGACAATGGAAGAAATTGACAAAAACCTGGGTGGCAATATCTGCCGTTGCGGAACCTACAGGGGAATTCGGCACGCTGTTCTCGAAGCGGCCGGTGTGAAAGGAGGCGAAAATGCCAACATGTAAGTATGACTGGCCACCAGCAGGCGATCGCGAGTTGATCGGCAGAAGCATTGACCGGATCGATGGTCCGGAAAAGTCAAGCGGCCGGGCAAAATATACTCATGACATGAACCCTCCCGGAAGGCTGATTGCCAAGCTGTGCACCTGCCCGTATGCGCATGCCAAGGTGATGTCAATTGATACTTCCGCGGCAGAAAAATTGCCGGGCGTCAAAGCCGTTCTTGTCGTTCAGGGCCCCGGGTCGGAGATCCAGTGGGCCGGAGACGAGGTCGCGGCGGTCGCGGCGGTCACCGAGCAAGTCGCAGAGGATGCTGTCCGCCTCATCAAAGTTGAATATGAACAGATGCCACACCTGGTGATTGACGAGGACCTGCAGAAAGCTGAGGCAGAAGGGCGAACCAAGGCGGCAGGCGAGGCGACAACGGGCGATCCCAACAAAGCGTTTCAGGACCCGGACGCCGTGGTTTCTGAAGGGCATTACGGGGTACCGGTGATTACGCATTGCTGCCTGGAAACACATGGCAGCACCGTCATGTGGATTGACTCGACACACCTGAAGACGTGGACTTCCACGCAGAACGTTTCCGGAGGTCCCGGCCAGTTCGGCCAGGGTCTACGCTTGAAGAAGGTGCAGGTTGACGACAGTAATATTGAGACCATCTGCCAGTACATCGGAGGCGGGTTCGGGAGCAAGTTCTCGCCCGACCGCTGGGGCATCGAGGCCGCGCAACTCGCCAAGATGGCGGGAAAGCCGGTCCGCCTGATGCTTGATCGCGACACCGAACTGGAGATGGCGGGGGCGCGTCCTTCAGCCTACGGGAGAATCCGTGTGGCCGCCAAGAAGGATGGGACCTTGACCGCCTGGGATTCGGACACCTGGGGGACTGGCGGCATGGGGCCAGCAGGTCATCCTCCGCTGCCTTACGTTCTGGATATTCCAAACCGCCATTGGAAGCACACGATGGTTGCAACCAACATCGGGCCTTCGCGCGCGTGGCGGGCTCCGAATCACCCTCAAGCCGCTATGCTGACGATGGCTGCTATCGATGATCTAGCTGCCAAACTCCAGATGGACCCGATTGAGGTGCTGACAAAAAACGTCGATCTGGCTCCGCCCATCCTTAGAAGGGCATACAGCGACGAGCTCTCAAAAGCTGCGGAACTCGCTGATTGGAAGAAGAACTGGCACCCTCGCGGCGACAAGACACCCGGGCACATCAAGCGCGGCATGGGAGTCAGCTTGCATACTTGGGGCGGGCGCGGCCACTTCAGCAACTGCAACGTCATTATACGCCCGGACGGTTCTGCAACCGTGCAACTGGGAAGCCAGGATCTTGGAACGGGAACCCGTACGGTGATTGCGATCACGGTTGCGGAAACCCTGGGACTTCCTGTCGATGCCGTCAACGTGGAGATCGGCGACAGCAAGTATCCACCCGACGGCGCCAGTGGTGGAAGTACGACGGTCGGTGGCGTTTCAAGTTCCACCCGCCGAGGGGCGACCAATGCGCGCGATGAGTTGTTCGCCGCCGTGGCGCCTTCACTGGGCGTTCAGCCTGCGGAACTGGAAGCCTGGGATGGCAAAATCCGGGTGAAGGGAAATCCTTCCAAGAGCCTGACCTGGAAGCAGGCCTGCGCCAAGCTGGGCGTGAAGACCATACACGCTACCGGCAAGAACCCTGGACCCTGCCATCTGGATGACAGCGGCGTGGGAGGCGTGCAGATTGCGGACGTTTCCGTCGATACAGAGACTGGCCTGGTGAAAATGAACAGGATTGTTGCCGTTCAGGATTGCGGTCTGATCATCGATATGAAGACGGCAAAAAGCCAGGTCTATGGTGCTCTGATCATGGGCGTCTGCTATTCGCTGTTCGAGCGCAAGGTGATGGACGAAACGCTCGGCGTGATGCTCAATCCCAATATGGAATTCTACAAGTTGGCCACCATCGGCGACATTGGAGAATTCGTGGTTCACATGATGACGGGACCCGGATACGACGAGCGCGGTGTGATTGGCCTTGGCGAGCCGCCGGTTATTTCACCCGGCGCCGCCATCTGCAACGCAGTGACGAATGCCATTGGTGTACGAGTCCCCACTCTTCCGCTGACCCCTGACAAGGTCCTTGCGGCACTTGAGAAAGGAGAGACGGCCTGATGGAAGCTTTCGAATACGCAAGCCCAACGAGTGTACAGGACGCCGCCCGATTGCTCGGAGATGCCTGGGGCGGTACGGAGATTATGGCAGGCGGGACGGATCTCATCAGCGCGATGAAAGACCGGATCATGACTCCTAAGCGCGTGGTGAGCCTGAAAAAAATGAAGGGGCTGGACCGCATCGAGTTCAGTTCCCGATCGGGACTGCGAATGGGTGCATTGGCTACCATTCGCCAGCTTCTGGACAATCATAATGCCAGGCAGCATTACCCGGGACTGGTTCAGGCAGCAGACGGCATTCGCGGCGAACAAATGCGCCACATGGGAACTGTCGGCGGCGAACTGCTCCAACGCCCCCGTGACTGGTACTTTCGCAACGGCTATGGTTTGCTGGCCATGCACAACGGCAAGTCACTGATCCCGGACGGCCAGAATTACTACGACGCCATTCTGGGGAATTCTGGACCGGCCTATTTTGTGAGCCCGTCAATGCTTGCTCCTATTCTCATTGGCCTCGATGCCAAGGTGACGTTGCACGGGCCGAGTGGGCGCCGCGAAGTGGCACTCAGCAAGTTCTACAGAGCGCCGCAGTCTGAAGGCGAGCGCGAATACGTGATCAGACCGGACGAGATCCTGACGGAGATCATGGTACCCCCTTCTCGCGGTGCCAGGACGGCCACCTACGAAATTCGTGAGAAGGAAGGCCTTGACTGGCCGCTTGTGGCTGCCTCCGTAGCCTTGCAGATGGAAGGCAACACCGTGAAGAGCGCCCGCGTAGTTCTGGGTCATGTTGCGCCCGTGCCCTGGCCCTCACCTGAGGCTGAAGAGGCCCTCCGGGGAAATGCATTTTCCGAAGGGGTTGCGGATGCAGCGGGCAAGGCCGCAGTGAGCAAAGCGACGCCACTCAGCCAGAACCGGTACAAAGTCCAACTGGCTCGCGTCGCCGTGAAGCGCGCTCTGATGCGCGCTGTGAAAGGAGAATCGTGATTATGCCAGAACCTTTGAATCTGAATACTATCAGCCACGCAGCGTGCCGTTGCCTTCACTCTAAGGAAATGTTCGTCCAGGCCGAACCTGATCCCAGGATCCCCAGCATGAGCAGCGGCATCTACTGGTGCGTCCACACCTTCAACTGTCTGGGGCCGGACGGCCAGGTCGCAGACCCCGAGAGCTGCAAACCGGGGCGCGGCTGCTACGACGCTCTATAAGCTATTGATAATTCACCTCCCTGCCGAAATCCCAGAGCGCGAGTGCGCACTCAGGCTGGATTTAGGCGCATGCCCACCTGTGCAAGCAAGAATCCTCGTAACTTGTCACCCCACCTGGTGCATCATAGGCTTGATGGGGTTTTCATTCCTGAGCTAAAATATCCTCATCGAATGGGGCGACGCAAATGCAGCATAAGGAGGGCATATGCGCAAGATTCTATGGACGAGCCTGGCCGCTTTAGTCCTTGTGGGGCTGGCGGTAGTTCCCAGTAAAGCCGCCATTACAGGCGATTATCTGGAGGTAAGAAACGCGGATGTATGGACGGGGCCTTGCTTTGCCAGTTCGCAGGTTGACCTGACAGGAAAGCGTGCGATTCTGGCTTGGAAAATCACCAGGGGAAGCTGGGAGGGAACCGACCTGAGCGGGTTGGCCGTGGTTGCGGTAGTCAAGGCAAGTGGAACCCTCGGAGATCCTTTCCACTCGCCTTATCCGAGTGAGTCGGTATTGATTCTCGACCAGAACGCGACGCCGCAGCAGCGCAAAGCGTTGGAGACTTTTGCCAGCGCGCGGGCAGGGAAGTTGCTGGGGCATGTGGTTCGCGTGGACGAGGCTCCGATCAGCCTGGAAGTTGGGAAAGGGTCGGATCAAGGGATAGACGTTCTGAGAGCCGGCAACCTTGCTATGGTGAAAACAAGAGCGCTCTGCAGGGGAGATATTATCTGCGGCAACGAGACGGTGTATTATCCGCCCCTCACTAAGGTTAACCAATCGATGCCTGCCTTTGCGCGTGAAGACGCGTTCAATGGCAAAGGGCTGGGCGTTGTCTGGAACAATCGCGACGGCCGAAGCGCTTTCGTTGGAAAGTTTTCCGACTGATACTGGCGCGGTTGACACCGTCGCAAGACCAGGTTTGCGAAACGGGATGTGGGAAGTGCGTCTGCTTCCCGTTTCCCTGCCTGAAATTCTGACGCGTGACTACGGAGGTTCAATATGCGACGGTTCGTAGTTTTTTCACTCGCCTCATGTCTGGCGGTGAGTGTTGCTGCTTTTGCACAAGGCACTTACAAACTCGAGACAAAATCGGGGCTGCCCGGGGGAGAGGTCACCCAAGCTGTTAAAGGTCTTCTCCAGGCCCAGGGAGAAAGCCTGTTGAACGGCTCAGGCAAGGTGCTGTGCAATGTGTGGCTCCGCGAGGATTTTACACTTGCGAAAAATCCCGACACGGAAGGCAACGTACTTTATGGCAAGATTGCCCAGGGTTCGCTTGTCGGGGTTATCCAGTTTCCCGAGAATGCGAAAGACTATCGTGGACAGCCTGTTAAGGCCGGGTACTACACCCTGCGATATGAGTTGATCCCGGAAAACGGGAACCATATGGGCGTGAGCCAATATCGAGATTTTGTCCTGCTGATACCGGCAGCGAAGGACCCGGGCGGCACTGCGCCAATATCCTTCAACGATTGTGTCAAGCTCAGCCGGGAAGCCACCGATACCGGTCATCCCGCTATCATGATGATGGATCCGGTCAGTGATTCGGATAAAACTTTCCCTGCGGTTTTCCAGGACTATTCTCAAGACTGGGCTCTGCAGGAGCAGGCCGAAGTCGGTGGGGCAAAGTTGCCTTTGGCGATTGTGCTGGTCGGGCAATATCAAGGCGAATAGTCCGAGGTAGCTTTTGGGGCGACAGGGAGTAAGGAACAACGCCATGAAACCTTGGGGCAAGTTTTTTCCGGGCGTGATCCAATCGGGGCCACAGGCCTTACGTGTGCGCCGCAAAAATATCGCGGCTCTTGCGTTGTGTGGAGTTGCACTGTTTTTTGCCGCACTTCCAGCCCGAGCGGCTGATACCAATACCCCGGAGCAGACCCTGTATGGGAAACTGCTTTTTATCGAGGGAACCGGACCGGTGGTGAAAACTGCCGCCAAGGAATACCCGCTTGCCGGGCGCAACCAGTACCTTTTTGCCACGCTTGAGGACAAGCGGTTGCGCAACGACGAAGTCCGGCTGAAAGGCTGGTTTCGCAAGGACGGGAATTTCCAGGTGGAGGAATTGAATACCATTCACCACGGAGAGCTTTACCGCATCCGCTACTATTGCGAGACTTGCAACATTGTGGCCCTCGAACCCGGACCCTGCATGTGCTGCCAGCATCCGGTCGAACTTCAGGAAATTCCGCTCAATAAGAACGACAAGAAAATCCTGATCACGCATTGAGAGAAGAGCTGCATTTGCAGTGCAGCGTTCGCTTCCTGGCCTGCCGACCCGTGCCTTTCTGGAACCAGTTCACGTGCGTGTCGCGTGTTCTGAAAACACTCAACGCACCTTACTGAGGGACGCTACATTGATACCTGTGGATCACGGAGTGCACTCAGTCCTTGGCATTGTCCTGCTATGGGAAAAGGCAATTGTGGCGACGGTGCTTGGTGTTTGGGCGCTTCGCCGGGTCATTGTCGGGATGGCGTGCTAGAATATAATGGTTTTCCCACCTTGCGGTGAGCGTAGCTCAGCTGGTAGAGCGCCAGACTGTGGATCTGGATGTCGCGGGTTCGAACCCCGTCGCTCACCCCACTCTATTGGATTACTTGTTCTGACAAACTATTGAATGCTGATCATGCGCAAGAATGGACTCGCCCGTGCGCCCGGTTCCCCGTGAAAGGCCGCAGGCCGTGAAGATTCGCGATCTGCGGCTTTTCGTCAGAGCCGTTTCGTCCTTCAGTTGCTCTGCCTGGGGTTAATGGTTGTCGAGCTGCTTGCTTCATGATTTTGCCGGCGTAATCGCAGCGAACAGTCCGTCGGCGGTGGGATCAGGACCGCCGGTCGTGAGGTAAAGAGTGTGCGGATCTGCACCATCCACGCCATTGCCAAACGCGAGGTCCCACAACCGACCTTCCATGAAGGGCGCGCCATTCGTGCCATCCAAAGTTCCTTCGAATTGGAACATGCCGTCTGAGTTTGGCCGGTAGGCAAGGATTTCTCCATTTCCGAAGTTGCCGACAAGAAGGGCATCGCTGTACTTGCCGAATTCGCCAGGAGCCATGACGATTCCCCAGGGATCGTCAAGCCGGCCGGAGGTGCCCCATGCGTTCACAATCACATTGCGCACAAACTTTCCGGTGGTTGTGAACTCCGCGACCACACCGGCATCACTGTTTAGAATGGGATGGCCGCCGGTCACTGGAATAGGGGCGAAGGTTACGAAGAGGTTTGCGCCGTCATTCTCAATGTTAAAGGTGGTCCAGACAGCGTCCGACTTTGCGGGCAAGGCAGGCAAATCCGGGTCGATGAAAGGACTGGAAACGAGGGGTGTGCCGGTGACTTCGTGGAAAGAACTGTCGAAAACCCTGACGCCGCCCATTGGCGTAGCATCCGCCGCAAAGAGATACCACGAGTCGTTAATCATCGCAGCGGCCAGCCCCTTGTACATGGCGCCCGGAGTGGTGACAGCAATATATGTCTTGGCAGGCCCGACGGAACTGAGCTTATTCCAGCATGAAATCGTACCGTTCAGATTGTCAAAGATGTAGAACGCGGGGACAGTGCCGCCCCCCGACATCGGAATCATAAAATCGCCGCTGGCCTGGGCCGGGTTAAAGACAATGCCTGTGGGACCCTGCATTCCTGCCGTCGCCGTTTTAGCAATATTAACGACCAGGAGCGGCGACACTCCCCCATTTTCGATGTTGTCGATAGAGTAAACAGTGGACGTGCTGGTGGCCTGGTTTGCGACCCAGATCGGGGTCGTGGGGCCGTTAGCAATTCCCCAGGGATTAACCAGATTACTATCGTAAACTTTTGCGGTAGCGTAGGTAGAGCTGCTCGAAACCAGATTAACCTGTGTGTATTCCGACGCTGACGGCCTTTGCGCCTGCAGCATGGCAGAATTGTTTCCTGTGGAATTTCCGCCACATCCGGTCAGCATAAAAGCGGATATAAACACTACTAGCAAGAGAACGCGAGAAGAAATCCCCCTTCGCATACTGCCTCCTTAATTTGGTTTTTCTAGTGCCCTAAAAAGTGGTGGGTTGTGCGGTCAAAAACGGCCTCCACCCCCAAAAGCCGCGATCGTTGGATGTCCTTCGCCAATAGGTTGCACTCGCAATGTGCCCTTTGGGTGGTGCGCAGAGGGTGGTCCCGATTTCAATTGCGGCGAGAGTGGACAAAATGTTGATCTTCGGGATTGTGCCTGACCCCGCCGCACTCAGCGCATACCCGGAATCGACTTTTTCAGGATTTCCGCGCCAGCCGTGTACTGCAGGCTGGCGATCGAGGCCATCTGGTAGATATTCACACGAAAATCGGGATTGACGCCGAGCAGCAGGTAGGCCATGCGTTCGGAACAGCCGTAGTCTTCGATCAGCCATTCCATCAATTGGATGCTGGCGCGCCAAACTGCCTCTTCCAGCGGTTTGGCACAGGCCAGTGAGATCAGACTCTTTTCCTTTTCGAGGCGCACGTATGATTTGCGTTTTCCCTTGATTAACCGGCAGCGCAAAGTGACAGAACTTCTGGTTTCCATGGCGGTTCCATAGAATTCGGTATCTCCCTGGCAGGCGTGGACATCCCCGATGTAGAGCAGTGCGCCCTGGTGATAACAAGGGATCAGGATGTGGGTGCCCGGGCGTATGTCTCGAACGTCCATGTTGCCGCCCCAACTTCCCTGTCCGAGGCCTGAAGTCGCGACCTCGCGCTCTGGAGCCACGGCGATCGTACCGATAAACGGCGATTGGGGAAACCGCAGCCCCAGCGTGTGGCGACGAGCGTCGCCATTTTCCCAGGTGACAGCTTCGTCGAGAATTACTTCGCCTTTTTCGTGCCGTCCAATCGCAAGCATCGGAGCACTCAAATCCTTCCATCGCACAGAGTCGCCCAGCGGTTTGTGTCCAGGACGCCAGTAGGTGGCGCTCTGACCATCCAGTTCCAGCTTTTCGATGTCGACAACGAGAGTGTCTCCAGGCTCGGCGCCTCGAATGTAGACAGGCCCTGTGACCGGGTTGGACATGGACGGCGAGGAGCTCAGATACCAGGCGTCCAGCAGGTGCGCGGCGTCTTCCGGCTTGCGATAAGTTCCGGAGGGAGCGTCTTCGGTCTCCAGGACGAATGTCTCGTCCTGTTCAACCTGCAGAACGGGAGAATGCCGGAAATCGAATGTATACTTCAGAGCATCGAGACTTCTTTCAACACGTTTCATCATATTCCTGGCTCCTTTCGCGTCACCCGTCGAGTGTAAACGGCTGGTCCTGTGTTGTCTACTTGGGAACGATTTACCAACGTGCACTAAAGCGTTGGTTTTTCCAGCCGATAAGTCCTCTGGGTGTTCTGGCGGCACGGTTTGACGCTCCGCACGAAAGGGACAGAGGCTCGGAGTGAGAAGTCCGGGAACAGTAGCCTTGCGGTGGGGCAGCCTGTGAAATTCTTCGGTCTGGATGAATCCGAGGTGAGAGGTGAAAGAACTGCAGCGGGCCAGGGCTTTCCCGAGGAAGTCCCTTTGACATTTGCCGCTCGCGCTGCCGTGGGAAAATCATTTCTCAGAGACAAGTTGGATCAGGTGCGAAGTCGAGTTGCTGCTCGGTGCAACCGGCGACCCGGGATTCAATTGTGAGAGATATGGAAGGGAAGGGTGATCGCAGCATGCAGTCTGCGGCTCAACCAGCCGGACAAAAGCCTGTTCTCTGCCTGTAGGTCGGCGGAGTGACACCGACATCCGCGCAGGCCATCGTCTGTTTGAAACTTGCGCACGATGGGCTTTTGAAAGAGGGTTAGACCTTGCGAGTTGTTAAGGTTTGCCACGACCCAGAGGCGTTGGAAGTTGCTCAGGTTGCCGCCGCTCCAGTGCTGATCCGTGAATTGCCCGTTCTGCGAATCGTCGGCGATTTATCCAGCGCAGAAAGTATCGGGCGGGTTCTGTGTGACGGGAGGTCGCAGGCGAACCTTGGCCAGTGAGATGCAAAGCGAAACCAGGAGCAAGAAAGAGCTTCTGTTCGAAATCGACAACTTGCGCTTCCAGCTTACGGAGGCTCAGAACGCGGTGCTGTCCCTGCGACGCAGAAAATCGAATGGAATAGCTCCTGGAGGCCATGTCACATCCTTTGCGGACAATCTGCATCCACAAAAAGGCCTGGAGAGACACCTTGTCTCTTGCGCTAACGCGAAGGAGAACTCGGAGGCAGAAAGCTGCCTCCGGTTCTATCAGCAAATCCTCTCCGGCACAAGAGAAAGCATTGCCATCCACGACGCTGACGGCCGTATCATCGAGCAAAACGCGGCCCACAGGGCTTTGCTGGGTTACCCCGACGAGGAACTGCTGGGGAAAACGGCCGCTTATTTCATGGAAGGCGGGAAGGATGAGTCGGGCGGGACAATGGAGAGCCTGCTTAAGTGGGCCAGTTATTCCGGCGAGGCTAGATGCCGAGCTAAGTCGGGCAAATGGGTTGACGTCGAACTCTCGGCCCTCATTCTTCGTGACGATGCCGGCGAAATCAGTGGGTACGCCACTTTTATGAAGGACGTTACTCGATCGAAGAGTGTGCAGGAGGCTCTTCAGGAAAGCGAAGAGCGCTTCGCTGCCTTTATGAATCACAGTTCGGTTGTTGCCTTTCTGCGCGACGACAAAGGGCGCTATGTCTTCGTCAACCGTGCCTTTGAAAAGTACGTTGGAAGGCCATCTTCTGACGTTATGGATAAAACGGTCTTTGATATATGGCCGGTCGAAATCGCCAAGGACCTTTCATCGACTGACAAACGTGTCCTGGCAATGGGGCAGCCCATGGAGTTATATGAAAGGACTGTGTTGGCCGGGCAGGAAGCCAGAGAGTGGCTGGCAATCAAGTTCCCTTTTCGCGACAGAAAGGGAAGAAACTATGTCGGTGGTGTATCCATTGATGTCACCGAAAGAAAGAATCTGGGAGAACAGCTCCGGCAGTCGCAAAAAATGGAAGCCGTGGGGCGCCTGGCCGGTGGCGTCGCGCATGACTTCAATAATCTTCTGACAATCATCATGGGCTACTGTGATTTATTGCTGAGGGAGTCGCTGATCGATGCGAACCAACGGGGCAAGATTGAGGAAATTAAGAAGGCAGGGGAACGCGCTGCTATATTGACGCGGCAGCTTCTGGCCTTCAGCCGCAAGCAAGTCCTGGCGCCACGCGTGCTGGACTTGAACACCGTCGTTGAGAATCTCCGGAAGATGATCGAAAGGCTGATCGGAGAAGACGTCGAATTTTCGACGATTCCGCACGCCCACTTGAACCTGGTCAAAGCCGATCCTGGCCAGGTCGAGCAGATTATTATGAACCTGGTGGTCAACGCACGGGATGCAATGCCCAGTGGGGGCAAGCTGACCATCGAAACAGCGAACATCGAGTTTGATGAAAGCCATGGCCATTCCCATCCGCCGGGCGTGACAGGGCATTACGTGATGATCGCGGTCAGCGACACGGGAACAGGTATGGACCGGGAGACGCAGAAGCATATCTTCGAGCCGTTCTTTACGACGAAGGAGCCGGGCAAGGGAACGGGGCTAGGGCTAGCCACCGTGTATGGAATCGTCAAGCAGAGCGAAGGTTTCATGCGGGTTTGCAGCGAGGTGGGGGTTGGCAGCACCTTCAAAATCTATTTTCCATGCGTATTGGAGGGACAGCAACCGCCCCTCACAAACAGGCTCGAGCCGGATGAACTCATAGGGACGGAGACGGTTCTGGTTGCCGAAGACGAAGATTCTCTTCGCCTGCTGATCCGGGAAACTTTGGAGCGATATGGATACAATGTGTTGGAGGCTGCAAACGCGGAGAAAGTGTTCAGCCTCAGCAGCCAGTACCTGGGACCGATCCACCTTTTGGTGACCGACGTTGTGATGCCCCAGATGAGCGGGTGTGAAGTCGCGGCCCGCGTGGCCCTTGCCCGACCGGGAGTGCGGGTTCTCTACATCTCCGGCTATAGCGATGACGCCATCGTTCGCCATGAAGTCCTCGATCCCAGCGGCGCCTTCCTCCAAAAGCCATTCTCTCCCTATGCGCTCGGTGTGAAAGTCCGCCAGGTCCTCAGCCAGTTTGCCGACCCGAAATCCTGAGAGATCAACTGTCGCTGCCCTTGCCAGTCCATGCCTTTTGTGTGAGATTGGGAATCGTCTGCTCCGGCCAGGGCGAATGAACGTGTCTGTTCTGGGTCGTCAACTCGGTTAACTTGGCCATCCGGGCCGCGGCATCGGGCTTCCGCCAGCGTCTTCCTGCGCCGAGAACGATGGCATTGGGATCATGTTTTCAACTACTTCGGTGACCTTGCCAACACATTCGCGGTCAGTGCCGAATACCTCACGAATGTTGGGGGAAGTCGGGAATTATTTTGACAAACTGCGGGAAAGGCATTAAAAACAAGGCGATTACAATCTCAAGGTGCTGAAAGGCAAAATCAGCATGCTGGCTGAAGAACGGCGACGGGCCATCCTGGATATCATGGCGCGGGAAGGGAGGGTGCTGGTCCGCGAACTGGCAAAGCGCTTCAACACTTCCCGCGTTACCATCCGTAATGATCTGAAAATCCTTAACGCCGAGGGATTGATCCTGCGAGCGCACGGGGGCGGACTTCCCACCGGGGGCGGAACGCTGATCGACCCAAGTATCAAGGAGAAAGAAAGCCTGCACCGGGACGAGAAGAAGAAGATAGGAGAGGCTGCCGCGGCCCTCGTCAAGGAAGGACAGGCAGTTCTGCTGGATTCTGGGACAACTACAACAGCGGTGGCGCGGTCGTTGCTGCAACGCCGGGACCTGACCATCATCACAAACGCTGTCAACATTGCCGCAGAGCTGGCTCCCACGCCGATGGAATTGATCCTGACAGGCGGAATCCTGCGAGAAAGATCGTTTTCCCTGGTGGGGCCGCTGGCAGAAGAAACGTTGAGGCAACTACAGGCGGACATCCTGTTTCTCGGCGTTGACGGGTTTGACGTGGATTATGGTTTGACGACGCCGAATTTGCTGGAGGCGAAGGTGAATCGCGTGATGGTGGAAATCGCGCGGCGAGTGGTGATGGTTTGTGACTCCAGCAAGTTTGGACGGCGAAGTCTCTGCCTGATTGCGCCACCTTCTGCGATAGATGAGGTAATCACGGACGCAGGCATTGGAAAGGGCACATTGCGGGCGCTGGAAAAGGTTGGAATCAAGGTGACCGTTGTGTGAAAGGCTGCGCGCCTGTGAGCAAACCGCCATTAGACGCGCGGTGTGGCCCTGTCGTTCCTCTCGTCTACCGCTGATCCTGTGAGCCGAAATGCTGGTTTCCCAATTGCCACACAGGTCTGATGGACCTGCTTTGGCCCAGAATGCTGACCTCAAGCTGGGCCGAGAACAAACCGAGTTACTGGCAATCCCCCTTCCTTGACTGGGTCCCAGTGCGCCGATAAAATGTGAGATTCTTCTCTACTTGTCGTTCAAATACGATGACTCTGCGTCTCTACAATACGCTCGCTGGGGAGGTGGAAGAATTCCAGCCTTTGGAAGACCAAAAGGTTCGGATATACACTTGTGGCCTGACGGTCTACGGCTATGCGCATATCGGCAATTATCGAACCTTTGTTTTCCAGGACATCCTGCGACGTTTCCTGAAATATCAGGGTTACGAAGTCATGCAGGTCATGAATTTGACGGATGTGGATGACAAGACCATCCGCAATGCCAAGGCTGCTGGCCTCAGCCTGAGAGAATACACCGACAAATATATTGAAGCCTTCGAGGTTGACCGGCAATTGCTGAATCTGGAAAAACCGGAAATCGTGGTTCGAGCCACCGATCACATTGATGATATGGTGAAACTGATTCAGACCCTCGAGCAAAAGGGTTTTGCCTACAAGAGCGACGGATCGTATTACTTTCGGGTTGAGAAGTTTCCGGATTACGGCAAGCTATCCAAGATTGACCTTTCGGGGATGCGCGCGGGTGTGCGCGTAGATGCCGATGAGTACGACAAAGCGAACGTGCGCGACTTCGTTTTGTGGAAGGCCGCCAAGGAGGGTGAGCCTTATTGGGACACGCCGCTGGGTCCAGGGCGTCCGGGATGGCACATTGAGTGCTCGGTGATGTCGATGAAATATCTGGGCGCGACATTCGACATCCACTCGGGCGGAATCGACCTGGTCTTTCCCCATCATGAAAATGAAATCGCGCAGAGCGAGGCGGCGACAGGCAAGCCCTTTGTGAGATTTTGGCTGCACGGTGAACACCTGGTGGTTAACGGCGAGAAAATGTCCAAATCGCTCGGCAACGTGTATACGCTGCGTGACCTGATCTCCAAGGGTTACCGGCCGACGGCGATCCGCTATCTGCTGGCTTCGGTACCTTTCCGCAGACTTCTGAACTTTACTTTCGAAGGCTTGCACCAGGCCCGGCAGTCCGTAGAGCGGCTGAGGAATTTTCACTATCGGCTGACAAAGGAAGAGTTTCCGGTGGGCAAGAGCGCGGAGCTTGACCAGATTGCCATCGACGCGCGCCGGAATTTCGAAGAGGCGCTCGCGGACAATCTGAACACGGCGGAGGCCCTGGCCGCCATCTTCGAGATGGTTCGCGAGGGCAACACGGCCATGGATCGGGGCCAATTCCTTGACGGAAACCGCGAGTCTTTCCTGGGTGGTCTGGGCCAGTGGGACCGAATCTTTGCCGTACTTGAAGACAATGACCAGGCCAAACTCCATCAGTTCGGCCTGGTTAAGACCGAGAAGGAGCTTGCACCCGCGCAGGGGCCTGAACCGGGCACAGAAGGGGAGAAAGTGCTTGTCGAAACTCTAGGTGAAGAGGAAATCGAAAGACTTCTTTCGGAACGCGAAGGTGCCAGACGCCAGGGAAATTTCGCCCGCGCCGACCAGATACGCGACGAGTTGCAGAAAGGCGGAGTGCTTGTGGAGGATACCAAGATGGGTACACGGTGGAAACGCATGTGAGTCCAGGCTCCGACCCTTTTCCATCGTGACTGTATTTCGCAAATGAGTCTCGCTTCTACGAACCCTGCGGAAGGTCATTGATCTTGACGATGTTTGTAAGGAACCCCCTATGAAAAATAGCTTGCCTGAAATCAAGATGCCACTACCCGGGCCGCAAGCCCGGAAGATTCTGGACCTGGACCATCGGCTGGTTTCGCCATCGTATGGCCGCGACTATCCGATGGTGGCCAAGCGCGGCAGCGGCATGATGGTCGAGGATGTTGATGGGAATATCTTTCTGGATTTCAGCGCGGGGATCGCATCAGTTTCCACGGGCCACTGCCATCCGGAAGTTGTCCGGGCGATCCAGCAGCAGGCTGAAACCCTGATCCACATGTCAGGCACGGATTTCTATTACCCTCTGCTGGTCCAGATTGCGGAAAAAATCAGTGCCATCACGCCGGGAGATTTCCCCAAACGCGTTCATTTTGCCAACTCCGGCACGGAGAGCATTGAAGCGGCAATGAAACTTGCCCGTTACCACACGCACCGGCACCGATTTATCGCATTCCTGGGGTGCTTTCATGGCCGGACGTTCGGTTCCCTTTCCCTCACGGCCAGCAAGGCGGTGCAACGTAATGGATTCGGCCCGCTGCTTCCGGGAGTGAGCCATGTTCCCTATCCGAACCCTTACAGGTCTGCAAACAGCCATGCGGCAGGCAAGTGCGACTGCAGTGGCATCGAGGCTATCAAGAGACTCTTCAAGACATCAGTTCCATCGGAAGAGGTTGCGGCTGTTGTTGTCGAACCCATCCAGGGTGAGGGCGGCTATGTTGTTCCCCCACCAGAATTTCTCCCCGAACTGCGCGACCTTACTGAGCGGCACGGCATCCTGCTGATTGTCGACGAGATCCAGAGCGGAATGGGGCGTACGGGACGCATGTGGGCCTGTGAGCACTCGGGGATTGTTCCGGACATTTTGGTCACGGCCAAGGGCATTGCATCTGGTATGCCTCTGGGCCTGACGGTGGCTCGGGCAGACATCATGAACTGGCCGCCCGGCGCGCACGCTTCGACGTTTGGCGGGAATCCCGTGGCATGTGCTGCAGCGCTTGAAACCATTCGCCTGCTGGAAGAGAAGTACATCGCCAACGCGGCCAGCGTGGGTGAATATATCATGGACCGTCTCAAGGACTGGCCTGCGAAGCACCGCATGGTTGGCGACGTGAGAGGCAAAGGGCTGATGATTGGCATCGAACTGGTTAAGGACCAGGCTGGCCGAGAGCCTAACCCTGCGATGCGCCAGCAGGTGATCCGGCGCGTCTTCGAACTTGGTGTTCTGATGCTGGGGTGTGGCGAAAGCACGATTCGCCTGATGCCTCCCTTGATTGTTGAGAAATACCAGGCAGACTTTGCCCTGGACACTCTGGAGCGGGCGATCGAGGAAGCAGAAAAATGAATTAAGGTTGGGAGATCTTGGACTGGGTTGCTCGACTGATCTACGGTGCGCTCGTGAAGAGGGAGCAGCGGCGTGCCAGATGGGCACGGCCTGGACTTCAGCCAAAAGAAGCCAGCGCCAGGAATCGCCACTTGAGTGTGGGCTCGCGTGGTGAGACGCTGGCTTACTGGCATCTCCGTCATGCGGGGTATGTCATTGTCGCGCGAAATCGGCGCCCACATTCACATTCGGGCGAACTGGATATGGTAGGCTGGGATGGGCCGGTATTGGCCTTTATCGAAGTGAAGACGAGGACCGGAGATGAGGCCGGACCTCCCGAGTCTGCCGTTGGCCGTGGCCAGCAGAGGCGAATCATCAAAAGCGCCCAGGAGTATATGAGAGGATTGAAGCGCATGCCGGCAGCGTATCGATTTGATATTGCCAGTGTCCTCTGGGACTCTGCGGCAGGTTTTCAGGTTCGCGTCATCAAGGGCGCGTTTAGTGATTAGCTGGCTCTGGCCCTTCTGCTGTAGGAAACTTGAAGCATAAGGAGTGACAACCTTGCCTGAACTCAGGAAAGACCCCATTACAGGCCGCTGGGTGATTATCGCAACGGAGCGGGCCAAGAGGCCATCCGACTTTGTCCGCGACAAGGTTCAGATCCGTGGTTCCGGGTTTTGCCCGTTCTGTAATGGCAATGAGTCAAAGACCCCGCCTGAAATCATCGCTTACCGGAGCGATGGCAGCGCACGGAATGCGCCGGGGTGGTCATTGCGGGTAGTTGCCAACAAGTTTCCTGCTCTTGGCATCGAGGGCTCGCTGAATCGCCAGGGAGAAGGACTGTATGACAAAATGAACGGCATCGGTGCTCATGAGGTCATCATTGAGACACCGGACCATCAGAAGACCCTGGCAATGCTGTCGCCCCGCCAGATCGAAGACGTGTTATGGGCCTATCGCGACCGAATTCTGGATCTCAAGAAAGATCATCGTTTCAAGTACATCATGATCTTCAAGAACCACGGCGAAGCCGCCGGAGCTTCGCTTGAACACACCCATTCGCAGTTGATTGCCTTGCCGGTTGTCCCCAAGCGCGTGCGTGAGGAAAGTGACGGTGCGCGCGAGTATTTCAATTTCAAGGAGCGCTGCATCTTCTGTGATATCATCCGGCAGGAAAAGGAAAGCGGCACCCGGGTGATTGCAGATAACCCCGCGTTTATTGCGGTTGCTCCCTTCGCCCCGCGATTCCCATTTGAAATCTGGATCATTCCGCACGTCCACCAGTCGGCGTTTGAAGACTCTCAGAAGCAGGAATTTGAGCAACTGGCTGTAGTGCTGAAAGACATGCTGATGCGGCTTGATAAGGTCCTGGATTATCCTGCCTATAACTATATTATTCACACTTCCCCTATTCCTGAAACCCCCAACGACCACTATCACTGGCACGTGGAAATTATGCCCAAATTGACCAAGATTGCCGGTTTTGAGTGGGGCACTGGTTTTCACATCAATCCCACGCCGCCGGAGGAGTCTGCGAAGTTCCTTCGGGAAGCCGTGGTTCCTGTGACTTCCTGAGAGGCGGAGGCGTGTTGCCGGGTCGTTGTTTGATCGGCTGCCTGAACCTCAACTGCCAACCGGCTGTCTCAGAAATGCGTTCGAGGTGTGCTCAGACGTTTGCCGGGATACCGAAAGGGGGACGAGTGTGCTGATCGGCGTCGCGCTGCTGAAGGTTGGCGCCGTCATCTCTGATCACCAGTTGAGTCTGGAGGATCAAACTGCCCAGTGCGGCCAACGCGGGAAGATCATGTTGGCCAGTTGCGTTACATCAGTGGAAATGTAACGCTCCTCGATCAGATTGTTCAGATTTCCTGGACACATTCGCCTACCCTCGAACTCTGGCGCCGGAAGCTCCTCAATGAATTTGGAAGGGACGTTACCTCTTTTGTCCGGTATCGTATCTCCAATGGAGCCGGACGAGACGGCATGTCTTGAAACCGCGCTCGAAAATCAGCGCCCTCGGCAAAACCCGGCATCTTCGCACTGGCCGGAGATGAGTCACCGGTTGAGTTGGGCGGTGTTCTCTTCAAGGGATTTTACTGGCTGCACTCTGGCTCCCCGGAACGAAGGGCGGCATGGGTTGTCCAACAAGCTGTCAGGTGAAGCACGAAGTCTCCTGTAATGCCAGGGAGCTAAAGGTTTCAGAAAGGCGCAATTTACTGCATGATGTCAATCGACAAAGTGGTCAGTCCTTGTGTAAGTTGAGCGTTGGCAAGTCTGTGGCCTCCGGGACAGGTAGACACCAAATGTTGATTTGAATTCCGGATGCGAATAGAATGGGCGACCCCGGCAAACGAGGGTAAACGACGTGAAATTTCTCCACTCCCTGGCCGATAGGATTGAACACACGCTGGTTCTTTACGGCGGATGGGGTCTTGTGGGGATTGCCACCCTTGACTCAGCCGGCCTTTCCATGCCCGGCGTAAAAGACTTCCTCCTCATTTACCTCTCGAGCCGGGACCCTAGGCTTGCATGGATGTACGCCGCTGGCTGCATTCTGGGTACGATTGCTGGATCATTTTTTATCTACTTCATTGGGAAAACGGGTGCGCGTCTATTCAAACGAAAGCCAAGTGCCCGTGAAATGAGCCGTGCCAAAAAGTGGCTGGTCAAGATTGATTTCCTGACCGTCCTGGTTGCGTCGCTATTGCCGCCTCCGTTGCCGATCAAGCCGATCCTTCTGGCTTCGGGAGTGCTGCGAATCAGTCCGTTCCGCTTCACGCTGGCCCTGTTCATCGGGGGAGTGCTCAGGTTTGGCGCCGAGGCGTGGATTGGGGTCCGTTACGGGGTAGGCGGAGAAGACTTTCTTAAAAACAACATCGTCTGGATCTCGTTGGGATGTGTCGCAATTGTCATTATATCGACCGTTCTCTACCGATGGTGGTGGGGTCCAGGTGATAAGGAGAGACAGAATCCGACGCCCGAATCGGTTTCGTCGAATCGGGATCAAGATTAATGACCTGGAAATCTCCCTGGAAAACTGAGTTCCTGCGAACGAACGTCGAGATCCTTGTCCAGTTGTATTCGGATTGCGAATCCGCCGCGTCGGAAGTTTGGCGGCTGAAAGCGAAGGTCACGGATAATGACGGTGGGTCCCGCTTCAGTGGGAATGACCTCGATCCAGGGAAATCGGGCAAAGTTCATAAAGACCCTGGCTGTCTGAGTTGCCAAGGCTGCTTTGATGGCGGGAGATGGCCCAGGTTTGTGGAAGATGCGAGAGTTTTGAAGGTCCAGCCTTCCGTTAAGCACATCAACCGGCAAAACATAAAAAGCACGAGTTGTTTCGACAACTCCCGTCCAATCGAAAGGGTTTGTGAAACTCGGGAACGCGCCGAAGTCTTGCTGGACCCCTTGGCGGTAGTTGACCGCGTCCAGCATGTTCAACGCCCTTCGGTGGCTGAAATCGCGGAGGCCCCATAGCGCGATCATTCCGCACAGAGACAAGACTGCTCCCCTTTGAAGTCCCGATTTTCGTGCTCCCAGTTCCTCAGTGATCAGGCGAAAAAGGGCCGGCAGGCCAAGGCCCGCAATGAGAATCAGCCACAAGAAGGGATCGACGATGGGTTCGATCCCCCATGCGTACCAGTGGTTGTTGAAGGGCATGAACAGCCGGATTCCGTATGAGGTTGTAAAATCGAGCAACAGATGGCTTGCCGTTGCAACCCAACATCCAAGCAAGAGCCAGCGTCCGTCAAGCGGCGGGCCCTTCTTGGGAGAACGCGCCCTCTTGCCGAGGAAATAGACGATCCCTGCCAGCAATGCTGCCAATGCGGTCGCGCCGATGACCGAATGCGTAATGCCTCGGTGAAACTTAAGGTAGGCTACATTCCCCCAAATGCGGCTAACCATGTCGACATCCGGAAGATTTGCTCCGACGATGATCGCAAGTGTGGCGTAGCGTGTCTTGCGGTTAAAACCAGCCTGGCTGATCGCAAGGCCCGTGAGGGTATGGGTTATATTGTCCATGTCAGAGAATCGCTTCGTGACTGCCGAGTGTAGGATTTGTCGTCGGCAAGTGTCAAGCCGGGTCTCCACCGGGCGCCCGGGCATCGCTACGTCGAGGTGAAGAACGACTGGGGCGCCAGGAGTGTCAGGGCATCTGGAACGATATCAAACGTGACAGGAATCCTCCCCGCCATTTCGCCGTCAACTTCAAAGTAAACGGTTTCCTTAAGGCTGCCGCAAGAACAGCGAACAGTGTTGCCGTTGAGCATCTTTACGTCGCGGAACCGCGCATGGGTTCCCATGAGGACTGCCAGCGCGTACTGGAAGTAACGCACCCGTTTGGAGTTCGTGAAAAGGCAGCACGAAAAGCCGGGATTGCGGATGTTTTGCTCCCGGGCCAGACGTAACCAGCCTGCATACCGGCGGGTCCGCTGAATTACCACAAAAGTTGCTGAGCTCGTGAAATTGTCGACCGTGCATTGAAAACGGGGAAACCCGTAGCACAATGCCTGCCCCACTGCCTCCCACACATAAGCAAGGACTCCCACACGATGCTTCATGGGAAGACTGAGTTGGCTGATAATGTGGGCGTCAAAGCCAATACCTGCAACAGCTAGGAAATAACGTTGCTGTGGAGACCCCGATTCTTCCCATTTCGCCCGGCCTAGCGAGACTCGGCATGGCTGCCAGGATGGCAGCTGCCTTGCTGCTTCCACGATGCCTCCGGGCAATCGCAGTTCCTTGGCGATGATATTCGCAGTTCCACCGGGCAGGATGGCAAGTGGGGTACAAGTCGTCGCCATGCCATTGACGACTTCGTTGATAGTACCGTCGCCCCCGCACACAATCATCAGGTCACACCCCCTATCGACAGCGGCTCTGGCCAGTCTTTCTCCGTCGCCGGGTTTTGACGTCAAGTTTATGACTGTCTCAATTCCGGATTGGCGCAGGATTGCGGCTGAGGAGTGAATCCGTTGAGAGCGGCGCGCGCTCTTAACTCCTGCCAGTGGATTGGTGATCAGGACAGCGTTTTTCAAAGAGAGGTTTCGACGATGCGCCAAGTCCACGTTTCGGCGCTCGGTTGGTTATCTTTGCGTTGCCGATGGCACTCCGCTGGCAACGAGTGCAAAAGCCTGGCATTCTGACAAAAGTCTACTCGGAGGCTGACTTTGGGCCCACCCCCGTGATCACTTTTCTGGCGATCTTCTCGTTAGTTTTTTTCTTAATCTTGGCATCCACCCAGACCATATCGCCCACTTTTAGGACCGCCAACTTGCTGCGTTTTCCGTTGTGAATGAACTTGGTGTTGTGTTCCAGTTTGAATACCTGATTGTTTCCAAAGCGAGTCTTATCCAGTACAATCTGGTGCTTCTCGATTTTTTTCACGACGCCATAGACATAATTCTGATACTTCCCGGCCAGAGAGATAGCATTCTCCCACCTGCCTGTGGGTCCAGGCGCATCAGGCGACTGGATAATTTGTGCCAACCCCGTACTGGTTGCCAGAGCGCAACCCGATAGAATGTAAATTAAGACGCTGACAATCCTGGCTTTCATGAGCTCTCGTCCCCCGTTTCTCCTGATCACCCTATGACAAAACCTAGCAACCGAATTGTTCCAATGTCAAGTTCCAATTGCTGCGGGTGCCCCGCGAGCGATACCCTTCCGGAAGTCGACCCGAAAGTGCGGGGCTCTGGCAAAAACCTGTTAACCACATGAAAGCGAGTTCCCCCGATTTTAGGGCGACAGGTGGGAGCAACCGGACACGTCCGGCAAGGCTACCTGCCTGCATTGATTTCAGCTTCGAGAGCGCTGAGATCTGCAACTATAACGGTACGGCCCTCGGTCTTCAGGACCCCATTGGACTGGAAATAGCTCAAGTTCCTGGAAACCAATTCCCTGACTGTGCCGATCTGAAACGCAAGTTCCTGATTGTTGACACTCAGAGTAAATTCGATGCCGCGGAGTGTTTCCCGGCCTTTGGCCCTGGCCTCCTGAAGCAGCCACGAAGCCAAACGGCTACGAACCGTAGTAAAGGAGAGCTCTTCAATAATTCCTACAAGCTGCCGTAACCGGGAACTGACTACCTTCAGGACCTTCAGGGATACTTCAGGCCGTTCCAGACACAACGCGCGAAAGTCCTTCTTGCTGATGAAGAGGAGCGTGCACTTTCCCACGGCTGCAGTTGATGCCGGGTAGTTCCCTCCGTCAAACACTGGCAACTCCGCCAGAGAATTTCCTGCACCCTCAATCAGCAGGACCTGTTCTCGGCCGCTGGCGGAAATGTTGAATATCTTGACGCTCCCAGATTGAACGATGTACAAGCCCTCGCAAAGGTCGCCTTCTGCAAAGATGATTTCACCGGGTTGATATTCTCTGGAGAGCGTACGATCGGCCAGTAGAGCCAACTCACGCTCCGTAAGGTCGGCAAAAAGGGGAACGCTGCGAAGGGATTCGATACGTTTTGCCTTCCAATCGCCCATGCCGTCTCATTTTACTTTCAATCGGGCGCCTTGACCATCCCGGCATCGCGCCGGGTTCCGCACGTAAAGCGTAAGCACAGAAAATGAAGGCCTCAATTTGCGAAAGTACCTCCTTCCGTCACGCCATTGAGTGATTTACGTCACATCATTAGCCCTTTGTTTCCTCTTAAATTATCGTGAGAGTTACATGAGGAATCTTGGAAAATCAGGCACATTCACAAAGACGAAGGGGAACCTTTTTGCACCTGGAAAGCCGTGGGACAAGTCCCTCGCGGAGTTCCTTCACGCCCTTGAATCTGTGAAATCAATCGTAAATCTGCCAAAGCACGCCAAACTTCTGGAGGAAGGGCAGTTGCCGGAAGGTATTTTTGTACTCTTGAAAGGGGCGGTCAAGCTCTTTGTGTCTCTCAAAGGCGGCAAGAGTCTGATATTGCGGGTCGTGCAGTCCGGTGAGGTCCTTGGGCTGAGTGCTACAATGTCATCCAGACCTGCTGAATACACTGCCGAAACGCTCAGTCCCACACAGTTCCTCTATGTTCCGCGGAAGGATTTCCTGGATTTGCTTGAACTTCATCCTGAAATTTGCATCACAGTTGTCGAAGTTTTGAGCCATCAGCTTCGTGAAGCTGTGAACATGATTCATTATTCATCCGGGTCACAACCAGCGGTTGAGAAACTGGGTGACCTGCTGGAAGCATGGATTGCGGAAAATGGTGAAGTTACCGATCGAGGGATCGAGCTTAAACTTCCACTCACACAGGAAGAAATCGGGCAGATGATCGGGGTTTCGCGGGAAACGGTATCGCGTCTGCTCGCGGAGTTTGAGGACCAGGGAATCCTGGAACTGGAAGGATCGCGGGTGCGAGTTCCGAAGGGGCACACTCTGGAAGAGTTGCAGGCAGTAAAGACCCGGAA
The DNA here is from genome assembly GCA_046705285.1 of Terriglobia bacterium. Classification (GTDB taxonomy): domain Bacteria; phylum Acidobacteriota; class Terriglobia; order UBA7540; family UBA7540; genus SCRD01. The sequence goes on along the minus strand of JBJKQK010000091.1, from coordinate 14,191 downwards.
AGCCGATAAGGCAAAAGCTGGGGAAAACCCAAGCTTCCCTCATATCACCGGGACCGAATCCAGTTCGGACGTAGAATCCGATAGCAACCCCGCTGTGGAAACTTCTGGCAATCGAGAATTCTTTCGCTAGGCGCTCATCCGGAGGGCCTGTGGCTGGTAAATGCACGACGGATCTGCCGCGAAAGGATCGCCAGTCATCGCAAAAGCGCGAGAGCGAGAACCGCCACAGATTTGGCGAAATTCGCACACCCCACATTTCCCCTTTAAATTCGACGTGTCACGCAACTTCTTGAAAAGTTGGGTGCCTTGGTAGATTTCTGCCAACGGCCGCTGTCGGATGTTGCCAGCCGCCAGTGGAAGAAAGCCGCTGGGAAAGACCTCTCCTTTGTGAGAGATGAACACAAGTCCTTTGCCGTCATTCAGGCCCTGCGGGGCACGCCCAATGCCGTCCCGGGCAGGCTTTCCGCAAGGCACCCGTGCTTGCACAGAGTTGCTTCGCCGCTGCGCGGCGCGTTGCTGGGCCAAGAACCTCCGGTAATGCTGCGCCTCTGTTGTTTTGATGTCGAATTGGACATCCTGGGCCACGGTGGCGAGTTTTCCGAAGACCTCTTCGAACTCTTCGGCGCTGATCAGGTTTTCCGGTTGTGCCCGGCCTGTTGGTACGAGGAAGAACACGCTCCACAGGGCCATATCAAATGTTTTGAGGAGAGCCACCATGCTTTCAAAATCATCCAGATTGCGCCGCGTAATGGTGGTGTTGATCTGCAAGGGCAATCCAAGCTCGCTGGCCCACCGGATCGCATTCAAGGTCCAGGCGTAAGACCCGCGAAGGCCGCGGAATACATCATGGATTTCAGGCGTCGATCCGTCCAGGCTGACTGCCAGCCGTGCCAAGCCACACCGCTGCAGCCTGGAGATGGCGTCGCGCGTGAGGAGGGGTGTGGCGCTCGGTGTCATCGACATTCGAACAGCATGGCGCGTTCCATAATCAACCAGATCATAAATATCCGGCCGCTTAAGGGGGTCGCCTCCTGTCAGGACGAACAAAGGGGCGCCCATCTTAGCGACCTGATCAATAAGGTCCTTGCCCTCTTCGGTTGAGAGCTCCAGAGGCGAGCGTGACGGCTGTGCGCACGCCCGGCAATGAAGGCAAACCAAGTCGCAAGCTTGAGTCGTTTCCCAAATCACGATGAATGGCGTTGTATTGAAGTCCATTGATTGCCCCCTTCCAAGCCCCATTCCCCAGGTTGGCCTCTGGGACATCTCAACATGGGCAAGCACAGGTTGCAGTGACCAAAGTCACAAACGGCCTGTGATGGAAGTCATAGCGCAGCCGTTGCAAGTCCATTATCTTGAGATTGTTTGATAGATGGTTTGCCGCGGTCGGCATCGGTAAAATCTTGCAGATACCCACCGACGGGCGTTCATAGAAAGATTGGGCTTCATTACTGCACGTTAGCCCCCCAGCGTTCCGCCCCGAACGCACAAAGGTAGAGACGGTCTGACACGGGCCGTCTCTACCCCTTCCTTCAAAGCGTTATAATTCCACTAGGATTTGGTTGCAAACCCCATATTAATCGCCAGGAGATGACTGTGGCTAGGAGCCTGGATGTTGAACAAGAGATCGAAAGGCTGCGTGAGGAGATCCGGTACCACGAACATCGCTACTACGTTTTGAACGATCCGGAAATCTCCGATGTCAAATTCGATGAACTCATGCACCGGTTGCAGCAGATGGAGAAAGATCATCCTGAACTGATCAGGCCTGACTCGCCAACTCAGCGTGTCGGGGGTCAGCCAGCCGAAGAATTCGCCAAGGTTCGGCATTCAGTGCCGATGTTGAGCCTTGACAATACTTATTCAGTGGATGAGTTGCGTGATTTTGACCGGCGAGTGCGGGAGCTTTCGGGACGTAAGCAGGTTCCTTACGTGGCAGAGTTAAAGCTCGATGGCCTTTCGATGGCTTTAACCTATGAAGATGGCGTCCTCACACGCGGCCTTACCCGCGGTGATGGTGTCACAGGTGAAGACGTCACTCAAAACGTCAAGACCATCCGTTCCGTGCCGCTTAAGATCGATTCCAAAAGGCTTGCTGCAATCCGTCATGCCGAAAAGTTTGAGGTCCGGGGCGAAGTGATCATGACCCACAAAGCCTTCCGAGAGGCGAACGAACAGCGGGAAAGGAATGGCGAGCCGCCTTTCGCAAACCCGCGCAACGCGGCTGCGGGAACCATCCGCCAGCTTGATCCCAAGGTAGTGGCGCAGCGGAACCTCGATATTTTCCTTTACTACCTCCTCGTAAACGGACGGCCGCCGTTGAAGGAACACTGGGAGGTGCTGGAAATTCTCAAGGATCTTGGTTTCAAAGTGAACCCTTACAAAAAGCTCGCCAAATCGCTTGATGAACTGACCGGCTACATCGAAGACATGGAGCCTCAACGCGAGAAGCTCGAATACGAAATCGATGGGGTAGTCGTTAAGGTGAATGAGATCGCGCTTTGGGATGAACTTGGTATGACGGCCAAATCCCCGCGGTGGGCAATTGCCTACAAATATCCTGCCCACCAGGAGACCACTACGGTCAAGGACATTCGAGCCCAGGTTGGCCGGACCGGCACAATGACTCCCGTAGCCGATCTCGAACCGGTCATTGTCGGCGGAGTGACGGTCAGCCATGCCACGCTTCATAACATGGATGAAGTCGAACGGTTGGGAGTAAAGATCGGCGACACCGTGCTGATCCAGCGGGCCGGGGAAGTTATTCCCCAGGTGCTGAAGGTGACCAAACATGCCCCCGACGGGCGGGAATTCAAAATGCCCAGGACCTGTCCCGTTTGCGGAGGTGAGGTCATCCGGGTTGAAGGTGAAGTTGCGTATCGCTGCGTGAATGCGGCCTGCCCGGCGCAGTTGAAAGAGTCACTGCTGCACTTTGCTTCACGGCACGCCATGAACATCAACGGTCTTGGGGAATCGCTGGTGGATCAGTTGGTCGACAAGAAAATTGTTCAGGATGTTGCGGACCTCTACAGCCTGGATGAGGAGCAACTGGCGAACCTCGAGCGGATGGGAAAGAAATCGGCACAGAACCTCCTTACGGAAATCGAGAACAGCAAGCAGGCTGATTTGGCCAGGGTGATCTACGGGATTGGAATTCGATTTGTCGGCGAGCGGACTGCGCAACTTCTGGCGGAACATTTCGGTTCGGTGGACAAGCTGATAGCGGCCGCCCCGGAGGATCTCTTCAAGGTGGAAGAAATCGGGCCCAAAGTGGCTCAGAGCATTGTGGAGTTCTTCCACGAAAAGCGGAACCGAGATGTCATTGAGAAGCTTGGCAAATCGGGCCTCCAATTTGAGCAGAAGAGGCGGCGGGCCGGCGGCTCGCTCGGCGGACTCCAATTTGTACTTACGGGCAGCTTGCCCAGCCTTTCGCGTGAAGAGGCAACCCGCCTGATTGAGGAATGCGGAGGGCGAGTTACCAGTTCGGTCAGCAAGAAAACCAGTTACGTCGTTGTGGGTGCAGAACCCGGATCGAAACTCGACAAGGCGCGCTCGCTGGGGATCGAGACGATCGACGAGGCGCACCTCAGGGAATTGCTCAGGCAATAGTCCGCGCTCGAGCCCTGTCCTGACGCAGACAATCGCGCCTTCTGCCTGGACAGCCACCAGGTCAGGTGGATGCGATTGTCTGGGATCTTGAGATGTGGGAACCTTTCGGGCGTACTTCCAGAATGTTGAAACGGGTGTCAGGCCGGAGCCTGATTTTGAGTGCTAGGCTGTTGGTTCAGGACGTTCGAAGATAAAGTTGCCGGTTTCTTCGCGGTAGTCGAGTCTCAGATCGCCGAGGGCCTGGGCCACGGTCTCGTCAACGGCCAGCCGGGTTCCGTCGGTGGTGGCCACCACGTCATCGGGTTCGGGTTCTTTCGTGTCCAGTTTCAATGTTAAGCGCAGTTCGTTCTTGCCTTCGACCGGCTTTGCGTCAACACGTAAAATCGTGGTTTCGGGCAGCGACTTGCTTGTGGCAATGGCTTTGACTTCCTGCGCTGCCCTTTCGGTCATTTTGATCATGCAGTCTCCTTATTGTTGAAACCGTCAACAGACAAGAACATTATCCCGCTACGTGCCAACCGGAAAGAAGCCTGAAGATCTGCAACGGTTCCCGAGAAATTCACTCCATCTAGCTTGAAGCATGATATCGATGATTGCAACCCTTATTATTCATCGCTCCTCAGGTAACGTCCCGGGCAACACGTTTGCACGGCCATCTGGCCCATGGTTCGGCAATGGAAATTCTATTTCGATAGCGATGCCAACCATTTGAGCATCGCATCAACTTTGTTTTTCGGGACGCCTTCCGCCCATCGGACCTCGTCACCCGTGCGCAGCATGACGACATCGCCTGAGGCGGTGCTTCCGATGAAGCGACCAGCGGTAGAGCGCGGACCGGCAGAAAGCCTCGGATATTTTTTCGTGAGCACCGTGTGATAGTTTTGGAAAAACGCAAGAGCGTCTTTCGGACTGGCCCAGCGTGTCCTGGCTACCAGCGCGTAATGGCGCGTGGCGGCATCTTCGTAAACAATGTAGCGGTCGCCCATCCAGTGGGAACTGACGGCGTCTGCCTTGTACTCAAGAAGGAATTGCCCCAGGAGCGCGTCATAGCCAAGCTCTCCCAGGGTGTTTTCAGCCACCTTTTTTAGACCCTTGACGGAGTTAAGCGGCGTACGGGTGGGGAGGGTAATCCTGGGCAACGATTCATGGTTGAAGTAGACACTCGGCTGGAAAATGTCTTTTGTGGAAGTCGGCGGGGAAGTAAACAGGACGCTCAGGTTTTTCCAGCCTGCGCGGGCCACTGCTTTCTCGATGAACGTGGCTCCCTGGATGTATGGAAAGAGAGCCTCGGTTCGGAAGAAGATGGGGGACTTTGAAAAAACAGGATACTCGGCCATCTGCTGATGGATAAGCGGCTTGAATAAGGTGTTGATGCTGGGAAGGCTTGAGAGCGGCACGTCCCCTATGGACTTTTGAAACATCGCAGCCGTTGCATATCCTTCCACCACCGCCTGCCGGGCGGCCTCGGCATCGCCGTTATTCCGCGCTGCCTTAAAGTAACGTTTGAGGTTGAAATTCTGGTCCTGCAGCGCGTGGGTCAGTTCGTGTGCCAGGACCATCTCCTGCATGTCGGGCTTGATCCAGTCTGCGATGTACATGGTTTGAGTCTCTGGGTCGTAAAAGCCCGAGGTCTGCTCCGTGTAAAAGCTGGTGAGGAACTTTTCCAGGTTAAAGCCTTGGGGAATCAGGCCAAAAGCTCTCAGCGTAGCTTCCTGGGCGTGAATTTGCCTGGGCGTGTAATTGGCATGGAGGTTGTGCATCAGAAGCTTGCGTACTTCCGCCCGACTGACGACCTTCTTTTTTACAGGCCCTTTGATGGGCAGGCCCGTGAGTTGGCTCATTTCATGCAATACACGATTGGCCTGGGCAAGTAGCGAAGAGTGATCCGGCTTCTGGGCCGTTGTCGCACTCGCCGGGGCGAGCTTGCCAGCCCAAATCGGTGGGACGGAGATTGAGAAACACGCGACCGTGAAAAGCGCAAGAAGAATTCTAAAAAGACGCCCTGGGACTGTACAGCCCGTTCGTTCATGGCGCCTCACAGAATGGCGTGGGGAAATGGAAGCCAGCGATTTGGTCTGTGAGGGGGTGCAGAAAGCAACAATTCTCATAAAAAAGCTAAATCCTCCCGGGGGAAAATTAAGGACAGGTATTGTCCCAGTAGCCAACGCGAAAAGCCGGAGAGCAGTTTGACCATCCTATATAGGCAGATTAACATATATTCAGCGCGAGCAAGCCGGGTGATCGCTGCCCCGCGCAAGCGCCTGCTCAGGACCCGCACGGGCTTGTTGCAGGCTAGCAGGAGCGGGGGAGAGGAAAGTCCGAACTCCGCAGGGTAGTGTGCTCGTTAACAGCGAGGGTCGGAGGAGGATCCCCATTGGGGCGTACGCCTCCGGCACGGAAAGTGCCACAGAAAATATACCGCCTCGTTAATTCGGGGTAAGGGTGAAAAGGTGCGGCCCGATCCGTCGGGATTAAAGCAAGAGCGCACCGCCCCGATAGCGATATCGGGGGCAGGGCAAACCCCACACGGAGCAAGACCAAATAGGAGAGGAGGAGTGACCCGCTCCGCATGGCGCTGTAGCGGCGATCGATGACCACAACAGGTGCAGCCCGTCAGGAACGGTGGTTAGCGACCGCCGCTACGGCCCGGTGACTCTCGGGTAGGTCGCTTGACCCCATCAGCAATGATGGGGCTAGAGGAATGATCGCCAACCCTGGGCAACCGGGGAGACAGAATTCGGCTTACAGGCTTGCTCGCGCTGTCTTTGCCGGAGTTCTGATGGAGTCCCGTCAGAGGTGCCCGCCGGTGGGTCGTCGTTTCCCGTTCGCTGGCCGATCAAAATGTTGTTCCTGGCCATCCTCGGGCATGTACAAATGGCCTCAGCATGCGAAGAGGGATGTTGACAAAAAGTGTGACGGTGAGTGAATATAAAAAGGTTCACCTTTATGGAACCAGGGATACAAGAGAATTTGGATACGCATTTTCTGAAAAAAGAACGAGGAAGAATACGCTGGCACGTTGTTGATGCCGATGGTGTTGTGCTGGGGCGTTTGGCCGCCCGCACTGCACGGCTCCTGATGGGGAAGGATTTCCCGGATTGGACACCGTTTTCAGACCATCGTGAAGGCATCATCGTCATCAATGCGGAAAAAGTACGCTTGACCGGAAGAAAGCTTGAGCAGAAGGTTTACCGGCATTACACTGGCTATCCGGGAGGGCTAAGAGAGATTTCAGCTCATCGGCTGCTTGAAACCAAGCCGGAGGCGCTGGTACGAGAAGCAGTTCTCGGAATGCTGCCCAAATCCCGCTTGGGGAGCCGATTGGCAACGCGATTGAAGGTTTATGCAGGCCCAAGGCATCCGCATGAGGCACAGAACCCTGTGCCAGCCCGCCTCGCGGTTTAGCACAGTAGATACACTGAGAGATTCTGATGAGGAGTTGGTGTGGCTGAGTTAAGTGAATTTTGGGGTACCGGACGTAGAAAAACTTCCGTGGCGCGGGTCAGGCTCGAGCCTGGCACCGGAAAGATTCAGGTGAATCACCGGTCCTTCGAGGAGTACTTCCCCTCTGAAGTATTGCGCGCCGAAGTCCGGCAGCCGCTGGCATTTACGGAAAATGAAGGCAAGTTTGATATTATGGTGAATGCGCGGGGTGGCGGAATCCACAGTCAGGCGGGAGCCGCTCGGCTGGGTATTGCTCGCGCACTGATCCTCTTTGACCCCGAATTGCGTCCCCGTTTGCGACAAAGTGATTTCCTCACTCGCGACCCTCGTGCCAAAGAAAGGAAGAAGTACGGCCAGAAGGGTGCCCGCAAGCGGTTCCAATTCTCGAAGCGGTAAAATATAAAGATTGACAGGCGTCAGGCGTCAGGACCCGGGCAGGATTTTCGGGTCAGTGAAGGCCTCTGATTTTTCGCTTTTGGAGGAGATTTGTCGAACATCACGATGAAGGAATTTCTGGAGGCCGGTGTTCACTTCGGCCACCAAACGCGCCGCTGGAACCCCAAAATGAAAGAATACATCTATGGGGAGCGGAACGGCATTTACATTATCGACCTCCAGAAGACCCTCAAGCTTTTCAAGGAAGCGACAAAGTTCCTTGCCGAACTTGCCCGGAGTGGCAAAGTTGTTTTGTTTGTCGGAACCAAGCGCCAGGCGCAGGATGCCATTGCCGAGGAGGCGCAGCGGTGCCAGATGTTTTACATCAACCATCGGTGGCTTGGGGGATTGCTGACGAACTATACCACCATCCAACGGTCGATCCAGCGATTGCGAGAACTCGAGGAAATGAGCAGGGACGGAAGGTATGATCTGCTGACCAAGAAGGAAGTTCAGAGGCTGGAGCGGGAACGGAAGCATCTGGACCAGAACCTTGCAGGCATCAAGGAAATGCCGGGGCTGCCGGATGCTCTGTTTGTGATTGATTCGAACAAAGAGGAAATTTCCGTGCTCGAAGCCCGCAAGCTGGGGATCCCGGTTGTGGCAATCGTGGATACCAACTGTAATCCGGACGTTGTCGATTACGTGATTCCGGGAAACGACGATGCGCTCCGCGCGATTCGCCTCTTTACCTCGCGCATTGCAGACGCCATCCTCGAAGGGCGGCAGCTGGCCCTTGAAAAACAGATGGAAGAAGAGAAGATTGCGGCGGAGAAAGCTGCGGAGGAACTTGAGGCTCAACGTCAGGCTGAGGCTATCGAGGCCAGCGAGTTGATTGTCGGAGAGACGGAAGTGGCTTTTGACATAGCTGAAGAAGATTACGAGAAATACCTGAAGCTGGAAGAGGCGGAGGCGGAACAGGAGGCTTCGCGCGGCGCCGCGGCCCCAGCAGAAGAGGAAGATTCCGAAGGGCGTGCCAGGTCTGCCAAGAAACGTCAGAGGTTTCCGGGCAAGCCGCGTGGCCGTCATGCCGAAGAGGGTGAAGCCGATGCACTCGGCCCCGAGGGAAAATAGGATTTGAGAAAATGATGACGTGGTGCGGTAGGCGGGCTTGGTGGTTCTGCCTGCCTTTTTCGCGTCTGGAGGGTGAGAGAACAGAATGGCGGTTTCAGTGGATGCGGTCAAGAAGCTGCGGGAGATGAGTGGCGCTCCCATGATGGAGTGTAAGAAAGCCCTGGAAGAGGCGGGCGGCGACCTGGAGCAGGCTTTTACGGTCTTAAGGAAGCGCGGCCAGGCCGCGGCGGCAAAGAAGGCGAGTCGTGCAGCAACCGAAGGTTTAGTGGGTTCCTATATCCACGCCGGAGGGAAAATCGGTGTGATTGTGGAAGTTAACTGCGAGTCCGACTTTGTCGCCCGAAACACGGAATTTCAGCAGTTGGTGCACGATCTGGCAATGCAGATTTGCGCGACGGATCCGCGTTTTATTCGCCGGGAAGATGTAGTCCCTGAGGTCCTTGAGCGCGAACGCGAGGTCCTGCGTGCGCAGACGGCGGGAAGCGGCAAGCCCGCAGATGTGGTGAATCGCATCGTGGAAGGAAAGCTTAGGAAATTCTACGAGGAAAACTGCCTATACGAACAGCATTTCATCAAAGACGGAACTGGAAACGTGACCGTCGGCGAACTGATTGCCTCCAGAGTTGCCAAGTTCGGCGAAAATATCCTGGTCCGGCGCTTCTCCCGCTTCAAGGTAGGCGAGGCCGCTGGCCCAGTTGATGCAGAAGAGGCATCCAATTGAGCGTTCGTGCGCGAAGGAATAGGAAGGACGCCTCCTGATCATGAGCGAGCCTGCCTTTCAACGTATCCTCTTGAAGCTGAGCGGTGAAGCGCTCATGGGAGGCCGGGGTTTTGGAATCGATCCCGCCGTGGCAGCCCGAATTGCGTCTGAAGTTCATGAGATCCAGCAAATGGGCGTGCAGGTTGCGGTTGTCGTCGGAGGGGGGAACTTTATCCGCGGCGTCGTCGCCTCACAGCATGGCATTGATCGTGTCGTTGCTGACAACATGGGGATGCTGGCGACCATCATCAACGCTCTGGCGTTGCAGGATGCGCTGGAGAAGACGGGATCCGTGACGAGGGTGGTGACGGCGCTCGAAATCCGGGAAATTGCAGAACCCTTTATTCGACGCCGCGCTATCCGGCACTTGGAAAAAGGACGCGTGGTAGTTCTTGCGGCGGGAACGGGCAACCCGTATTTTTCAACGGATACGGCCGCGGCGCTGCGCGCCATGGAGATCAAGGCCGAGGTGATTCTCAAGGCCACAAAGGTGAATGGCGTCTACGATGCTGATCCGGCCAAGGTGGCTGATGCCAAGATGATCTCGAGAATCAATTATCTTGATGTGCTATCGCGAGGGCTTGCTGTGATGGATACCACGGCAATTTCTCTTTGCATGGATAATAACTTGCCGATCATTGTTTTCAACCTGACCGTACCGGGCAATCTGAAGCGGGTGGTGCTGGGTGAAAAGGTGGGTTCGCTGGTGGCAGCTTGAGACAGAGTCGAGAGGGCCTTTCTCATGATCACTGAGACGACGGCGAATGCAAAAGCTCGGATGGTGAAGGCACTTGAAGATCTGCGGGCGGAACTCTCGACCCTCCGGACCGGAAGGGCCTCCGTAGGAATTTTTGATCACGTTCGGGTGGATTATTACGGTGTGCCGACACCCCTGAACCAGGTGGCCACGCTGGGAACTCCTGAGCCCAATCTGGTGACGCTGCAACCGTGGGATCCGACCCTGCTGTCTGCACTGGAAAAAGCGATCCTGTCCTCGGACCTGGGATTGAACCCGGTGAATGATGGAAAGATTCTGCGTGTGCCGATCCCTCCTCTCACGGAGGAGAGGCGTAAGGACCTTGTGAAGCATGTCCACAAGGTTTTGGAGAACCACCGCACGGCCGTCCGGAATATCCGCCGCGATGCGAACGAAGAACTGAAGCGTCTGCTGAAAGATAAGAAGATATCCGAAGACGACGAAAAACGCGGATTGGAAAGCATCCAGAAACTCACGGATGAGTACGTGAAGAAACTCGAGGAACAGGGAAAAAGCAAAGAGGGCGAGATTTTAGGGACGCATTGACTGGGTTTGGTTGTGGAAGCCTTGACAGAAGCCCTTCATTTCGTGGTAAATTTAGAAGGTTTGATTCTAAGTTGGATTTGTTTCAGGTGTGGATGGCCGCGGGAAGCAGGCGCGGCGGTGCCACGCGGAGATTGAAGGATGCCCACATTTAATCAACTGGTTCGCCGCGGACGTACGATGGAGCGATACAAGACCTCGAGTCCTGCGCTCCAGGGTTCGCCGCAAAAGCGTGGTGTTTGCATCCGCGTATATACCCAGACACCCAAAAAGCCGAACTCGGCTTTGAGAAAGGTTGCTCGCGTCCGCCTGACCAATGGCTTTGAAGTGACGACTTACATTCCAGGAGTTGGCCATAACCTCCAGGAACACTCGATTGTCCTGATTCGGGGTGGGCGTGTCAAAGATCTACCGGGTGTGCGCTACCATGTGATTCGTGGCACACTGGATTCAGCGGGGGTGGCGGACCGGCGCCAGGGCAGGTCGAAGTACGGCGCAAAGCGTCCCAAGGCTTCCTGAGCGTTTCCCCGCCTGGATGCATTTAAATAAAGTCGTCGGGAAATGCAAAGGAGAGTGAAGAACCGATATGCCGCGTAAGGGTTATGTCGAGCGACGAGAAGTCAAACCGGATCCGGTATACGGCAGTCCGCTGGTTCAGAAGTTTGTGAACTGCGTGATGTACGATGGCAAAAGATCGACGGCGCAGCAGATTGTCTATGATTCCTTTGAGCTGATCAAGCAGAAGACCAACGACGATCCGCTGAAGATTTTCAAAAAGGCTTTGGACAACGTCAAGCCGGTATTGGAAGTCAAGAGCCGTCGCGTAGGTGGTGCAAACTACCAGGTGCCGGTTGAAGTGAATCGGGACCGTCAGACTTCGCTGAGCATCCGCTGGATTATCAGTTTTGCGCGGGGGCGCGGAGAGAAGTCGATGGTGGACAAGTTGACCGGTGAGCTTCTGGATGCATCAAATAACCGCGGTGGTGCTGTCAAAAAGCGGGATGATACGCACCGCATGGCGGAAGCCAATAAGGCCTTTGCTCATTACCGCTGGTAACCCTGAATAACCGGGGCCAACAAGGACAAGGCGGGAGGTGGTTCGGCCTCGAACCGCGATCCGCCTTGCGGGTCGTATCCAGCGACCCTCAATAACAACTGGATTTCAGACAGGTATGACCTTCTGTGCTTGGCAAAAGGCAGAAGGAGGGATTCCTGTCAGGCGATAGGATTATGCCAAGGGTAGTGCCGTTAGAGAAAATTCGGAACATCGGCATCATGGCTCACATCGATGCCGGCAAGACCACCACGACGGAGCGGATTCTCTTTTATACGGGGATCACGCACAAAATGGGCGAGGTGCATGAAGGCACTGCGGTCATGGACTGGATGGAGCAGGAGCAGGAGCGAGGGATTACTATCACCTCCGCTGCTACCACCTGTTTCTGGAACAATTACCGGATCAACATTATTGATACTCCGGGTCACGTGGATTTCACGGTAGAAGTTGAAAGGTCGCTCCGTGTGCTTGACGGAGCGATTGCTATTTTGGGTGCTGTGGAAGGGGTCGAACCGCAGACAGAGGCCGTCTGGCGTCAGGCGGACAAATACCGGGTCCCCCGAATGGTTTTCGTTAACAAGATGGACCGTGTTGGGGCGGACTACGAAGCCTGCATCAAGCAGCTCCGTTCCAAGGTTCATGCCAATCCGATTCCGATCCAGTGGCCAATCGGGTCGGAAGATAATTTCCATGGTGTCATTGATCTTGTCGAGCAGAAAGCATTTGTGTGGAAGGAAGAGACCCTGGGAGCCAAGTTTGACGTCGAGGATATTCCCGAAAGCCTGATCGAGATTGCGCGTCAGCACAGGGAAAAATTGATTGAAACCCTGGGTGAAGCTGATGACCACATTCTGGAAAAGTACGTTCGCGGCGAGGAAGTTACCGTCGAGGAAATTCAAGCTGCTCTTCGGCGAGCCACCATCAGCCTGAAGGCTGTCCCTGTCCTGTGCGGTGCGGCTTTCAAGAACAAGGGAGTTCAATCTCTGCTTGATGCGGTCATTGCTTATCTTCCATCCCCTGTTGATATCCCTCCGATTGAAGGTGTCAATCCAACCAACGAAGAAGAGAAGGTCATCCGCCAGGCGTCGGACGAGGAGCCTTTTTCCGCACTGGTCTTCAAGATTATGACCGACCCCTTTGTAGGCCAGCTCGCTTTCATGAGGGTTTATTCGGGGTCGCTCAAGAGTGGCGATACGGTTTATAATCCGCGGCGTGACCGGCGCGAGCGCATCGGGCGATTGCTCAAGATGCATGCCAACAAGCGCGAAGAGATCAGTGAAGTTCTTGCGGGCGATATTGCGGCTGCGGTGGGCCTGAAAAGCGTTTCGACAGGCGACACTGTGTGTAATGAATCTGCTCCTGTGGTCTTTGAAGCGATGGAGTTTCCGGCCCCTGTGATTTCAGTGGCGATTGAACCCAAGACCAAGGCGGACCATGAAAAACTGGCCGGTTCTCTTGGCAAGCTGATGCAGGAAGATCCCACTTTTCACGTCCATACTGACCCTGATACCGGGGAAACGCTGATTTCCGGCATGGGCGAGCTTCACCTTGAAATTCTGGTTGACCGCTTGATGCGTGAGTTCAAGGTAGGGGCCAACGTGGGGCGTCCCCAGGTGGCTTATCGGGAAACCATCAGCAAAGCGAGCGAGGCGGAAGGGAAGTACGTGCGGCAGACGGGTGGCCGGGGGCAGTACGGTCATGTGGTTCTGCAAATCGAGCCGCTTCCTCGCCTTGACCCAGCTGTCATTGCCGAGTTGACCAAGAAAAAGTCCACTAATCGATTTGAGAGCGATCTGCAATTGCTCTTCATCGATGAAATCGTCAGCGGCGTGGTGCCGCGTGAATACATCCCGGCTGTATATAGCGGCGTGCGTGAGGCGATGCAAGGCGGAGTCCTTGCCGGATATGAGATGACCGGGGTCCAGGCCAAGTTGACTGACGGTTCATATCACGAAGTCGACTCCTCTGAAATAGCCTTCAAAATTGCGGGTTCGATAGGGTTCAAGGAGGCGGCTAGGCGGGCTCGGCCGATTCTGTTGGAACCTGTTATGAAAGTTGAGGTCGTGGTCCCTGAGGAATATATGGGTGATGTTTTGGGTGATCTTAACGCTCGTCGGGGACGGGTTGAGGGCATGGAAAAACGCGGTTCGACGCAGATTATCCGCTCAACCGTGCCGCTTGCGGAGATGTTTGGCTATGCGACTGATCTGCGATCGCGTACCCAGGGGCGCGGATCGTATTCAATGCATTTCGCACGATATGAGCCGGCCCCGGCTTCGATTTCAGAAGAGGTTGTGGCTCGTGTTCAGGGACGTACGGTAGGGAAATAAGGCAAGAATATACAGGTGACACCTGGGTTCTTCGAATTCCAACAGTGAGGCGATAGGGTATGGCGAAGGAAAAATTTGACAGATCGAAGCCGCACATGAACATCGGGACGATCGGGCACATTGATCACGGGAAGACGACCTTGACGGCGGCGATCACGAAGGTATTGGCGAAGGACAATCCGAAG
>JBJKQK010000090.1:0-26494 GCA_046705285.1 Terriglobia bacterium | reverse complement strand
ACAGGTGGCTTCCCGACCTGGATGTATCTGAGTTTGTCACCCTGGTAAAGGGCCTCTACCAACCCCACCGAATACGCCATAGCGCTCAGGTATCAACTGGGCGCCATGCGCGCTCCCGTCGTGGTCGCCAAAGGCCGCAACCTCCTTGCCAAGCAAATCCGGCGGGAAGCCATCTGGCACAACATCCCCATCGTGGAAAATCCGCCCCTGGCACACGCACTGTATCGCGCGGTCCAGGTGGGCCAGGCAATCCCGCCGGCGTTGTACATGGCCGTGGCGGAAATCCTGGCTTTCATCTTCCGCTCTCAAGCCATTTCACAAGCCGCGCCGCCATCCACGCCGGAGCCGGCCAGTGCCCAAAGGAGACAACGTTAACCCATGGCCACTCAGCCCGTCCTCAAACCGCCTGTTCAACGTTCCTCGCGTGACTGGATTGTTCCTCTGCTCGGAGTGGCATTGGTGTTTGTGATGCTGGTACCCATTCCGGCCATGCTGCTGGATGTTCTACTGGCGACCAGCATCACAACCGGCGTACTGGTTCTGCTGGTTTCCATGTACATCCAGCGGCCTGTCCAGTTTTCAGTATTCCCCTCCCTTCTGCTTCTCCTGACCTTGTTTCGCCTCTCCCTGAACATCGCAAGCAGCCGCCGCATTCTCCTCCATGGCAACCAGGGACCGGCGGCGGCTGGAAAGGTGATTGAAGCCTTCGGCCAGTTTGTGGTGGGTGGAAATTATATCGTCGGTTTCGTCATTTTCCTGGCTCTGATCGCCATCCAGTATCTGGTCATCAACCACGGTGCGGTGCGCATCGCGGAGGTTACCGCACGTTTCACCTTAGACGCACTGCCCGGCAAACAGATGGCCATCGACGCGGATCTGAGCGCGGGGTTGATTGACGAAAATGAGGCGCGCGGCCGGCGGATGCAAGTCGCGCGCGAGGCTGAATTTTACGGGGCCATGGATGGCGCTGCCAGGTTCAGCCAGCGCGACGCCCTTGCCACCATCTTGATTACCGCGATCAATATTGGAGCAGGTTTTCTAATCGGCATCTTCTACCTCGGGCTTTCTTTTCAGGAAGCCCTGCGGACTTACACGATTCTGACGGTCGGCGACGGCCTGGTAACGATCATTCCATCGCTACTCGTCTCCGTCGCTGGTGGAATGGTTGCAACCCGGGCATCCTCAGAGGCGAGCCTCGGAACCGATCTTGGACGCCAGTTGCTGCCGAGGACTCGTCCGCTCTGGATCGCTTCCGGAGTCATGCTGGCGCTGGGATTGATTCCGGGCTTGCCGAAATTCTCTTTCTTCCTTCTGTCCGGCGTCACGGCCTTTCTGGCTCGGAAGTCGAAAGCTCTGGGACTTGCGGCGGAAGCCGCCGCCAGGGCAGAGACCGCGGTGCCCAAAGCCAAGGCGGATGACGTTCCGCCTGCGCTCCCGCAACTGGACGAACTCAGCATGGAAGTCGGCTATGCGCTGGTCCCGCTGGTGGACCAGGCCCAGGGCGGCCAGATGCTGAAGCGCATCAAGGCCCTGCGCCGACACCTCGCCTTGCGGCTTGGGTTTGTGATACCCGCGGTGCACATAACGGACAACCCTCAGCTCAAACCTCGGGAATATGTTGTGCGCCTGCGCGGTGTTGAGATTGCGCGATGGCAGACCGAGGAAAATTGCCTGCTGGCTATCAGCTCGGAAACCCCGGCGCCTCCGCTCGAAGGCCAGGAAACTCGGGAACCTGCATTTGGGGTTGCCGCAAAATGGATCAGTCCGGGCCAGCGCGAGGTGGCTCTTGCCATCGGTTATGCCGTGGTTGACCAGACCTCCGCCATTGCCACCCACCTGGCTGAACTCATCAGGCGTTTTGCTCATGAGCTTTTGACCCGGCAGGAGACCAAGCGCCTGCTGGATTCCATCGCAGAGTCCCAGCCCAAACTGGCCGAGGAACTCGTCCCCAAGGTTCTCACGCTGGGAGAGGTGCATCGCGTCCTGCAGCAACTCCTTCGTGAACAGGTCGCCATTCGGGACCTGGCCACCATCCTGGAGGCTCTGTTGGACGCTTCGGTCGCGGGCAAGAATCCCGTGATGTTGGTGGAGGCGGCACGACAGGCTTTGAGCCGTGCTCTGGTTCAACCTCTCGTCAATGAAGAAGGAAGGCTGACCGTCGTCACCATCGACCCCCAGCTGGAAGAACAGATCTACAAGGCTTTTGATCCGCAAGCCGGCAACGGGCACCAAGGCGCCGCACCGGCCTTCCTCCGTCGCGTCCTTGACGGGCTGCGCGGCCTGATGGGAGAACAGATCGCACTGGCTGCTCCGGCGGTGTTATGCAGTTCACCAGCCCGGTTCCATCTTCGGCGGCTGCTGGAACCTTTCCTTCCCAAGCTGGTCGTGTTGTCACCGGCTGAAATTCCAAACTCGGTAACGGTCCAATCCATGGGAGTCGTGCGTTGATGATGGAGGCTGACACGAAAACAACTATGATGACACCCTTAAAAGAGGCCAAACAGAACTACGAAGAGGTTTCAAACCTGGATCAGGAGGAGCGTAACCGGCTGCTCATGGAAAACCTCCCGGAAGTTCAATACATCGCGAAGCGGATTCATGACCGTCTTCCCTCTCACGTGCTGCTGGAAGATCTGGTCAACGCGGGCATCGTTGGGCTCCTCGAGGCCATCCGGAATTTCGATTCCTCGCGTGGGGTCCAGGTCAGGACGTATGCCAAGCTGCGGATTCATGGGGCCATCCTGGACAGCTTGCGTGGTATGGACTGGGGACCGCGGTCGGTGCGCCGCCGGGGCCGCGAACTCGAAGAAGCCCACCGGGTACTTCAGGCAAAACTGGAGCGGCCGCCTTCCGAAGAGGAACTGGCCGGAGAGATGGGAATCAGCCTTGAGAACCTGCAGGGTCTCCTCTGCGATCTTCGCGGCCTGAACCTGGGAAGCATCCAAGCCATCGAGGAAGAAACCGGCAGGGAAGAGCAGGTCTTCAAGTACTCTCCCAACTCGCCCGATGAAGACCCCTATTATCTCTGTCTTCAATCGGAGCTTCGCGACTGCCTGGCCAAAGCAGTTGAAGAATTGCCGGAGCGGGAAAGGCAATTGCTGGCCCTTTATTACAACGAAGAACTGACAATGAAGGAGGTCGGAGCAGTGCTCGGAGTTGGAGAAGGTCGCGTTTCGCAAATTCACACTGCAGCCATGGCTCGACTCAGGGTCCGGATGCAGGAATTGCTCGGCTCATCCGGGGAACATTCTGTTCAGACCCTGGAGCCCAGAGAAGCTTGATCATGGAAAAGAACCTGACCCAGGAGCAGATTAACGCCCTCTCGCCGTCAGTTCCCGCGAAAACCGTTTCCGCAAGGGCTACGGCAAGAGGCCGGGCATGGACCCCGTTTACGTTCGGCAAGGCGTCGAGCATCTCCAAACAGCAGGTCCGGGAGGTGGCTCAGGCCCATGAATCCTTCACGTATAATCTGAAAAGCCGCCTCACAGGGAACCTCCGGGTTCCGTCGGAAGTGGTTCCGGCGTCGGTTGACGAATTACCTTATTCGGAATTGACCCAGAATGTCGTGAAGGACACTTATCTAGCCTCCCTCCGGGTGCAGCCGATGCATTCCGTAGCCATTCTGAGTCTCGACCTGGCCGTCGTCCTTGCCATGATTGATCTGATGCTGGGCGGCGACGGGAAGCCCGCCCCGGTCGAACGTCCCATTACCGAAATCGAGGAAGAGGTACTGCGGATTGTGCTGGACATGATCTGCGAAGAGCTCCAGGCCGCCTGGCGCCAGGTGGTGGAAATCGATTTCTCCTTCGACAGATCTCGCCGACCTCAGGACTTGTTCCGCCTGCTGCCGTCTTATGAAAGGATTCTCATTCTCAATTTCGAACTCAGGGTAGGCGAAACATCCGGCAAGCTGACCCTCGGTTTTCCTGCCGCAGCATCTTCAATGCTGATCCGCAAGCTTGCGAAGAAGGGTTCGCAGACCCAGAGCCAATCGTCCAGGACTCAAACCCGCCTCCAGGATAAGCTCAAAGAGTGCGTCTTCGCGGTGGAAGTGATACTGCCGCCGACGAGGATAAGGGGCATAGACCTTCTGTCGCTCACCGCCGGCCAGACGCTTTTGATCCAACATCCCCTCAATCAGCCTGCAGTCGTGCACGTGGCAGGCCGCAGGATGTTTTCCGCATACCCGGCAAGAAACGGAAGGCAACGGGGCGCAATCATCTGTCAGAAGTTTCCAATTTCATCTTCGCCTGAGAAGGTAAACGAATGAATGTAACCGGCACGCTTCAATCAACCTCACGGGCCCGCGAGTATCTGGATCTCTGGGCCAAATTCATTTCCGAGCAGTTGAGTGGGCACCTCCACGCCGACGTCAGGGCAGAGGCACTCTCCGATGACGCCTCAATGGCAATCGCTGGAGACAAAGGCGAACCCGGGACGTGGATCCATCTCACTGCAGACAGAGCGGGCGAACAGGCTTTCTTCCTGGGCGGCCAGGATGCCCGCCAACTCCTGCAATTCCTTGGCAGCAGTTTGGCAAGCCAGGATGCCACAACAAGCCCCGATGCCCGAAACGCGTTGGAAGAATTCTTCCGCCAAGTGGCCCGAAAGATTCCGATAGAGGAATGGCTGGGCGTCGAAGCCGAAGTGCGGGTTTCCGAATCAGACGCCGCGGCGTGGGAGAGCCCGGTGCAGGCAGCGTATCGGTTTTCCGTGCCCAGAAACCCGTCGCTGGTTATACATGCTCAGATCGGCGCAGACCTTGCTGCAGCATTTCAGTCCGCGCAGGAGAGCGGCGCGGCCGAAAGGGAAGCCCGTCCGGCGATTGGCACAGGTCCCGCCAACCACTCCTCAGAACCCGCACGGGACATTCGATTGGAGTTGTTGATGGACGTCGAACTGGAAGTCGTCCTCCGTTTTGGGCAGCGCGAGATGTTGCTGCGGGAGATTCTCAACATGGCGCCGGGGACCGTGCTGGAACTGGACCAGCAGATTCATGACCCCGTCGAACTGCTGGTCGGGAACAAAGTCATCGCCTGGGGCGAAGTGGTTACAGTTGACGGCAATTATGGCTTCCGCATCACGAGTCTGGCCAGCCGCAAAGAAAGGCTTGAATCCCTGAGAAAATAGATGGCCATGCCTTCGCAGTCTTCGAAATCCATCTGCCGGAATCCCCAATGTCGGCAAAACTGGGGATCGTGGATCAAGCGCTGGCAGCCGCTGAAAGGAATCTGGCTCAACAAGAGTTGGTACTGCAGCCTGGATTGTTTTGAGCAGGGCGCAGAGTCCGCATTCTCGCAGTTCAATCTCAAAGGAGAGCGGAACAGGTCGGTTCGGTACAGGCTGCCACTGGGGCTTCTGATGGTTGCCAAGGGCCTCATCTCCAGCCAAGGCATGCAGGAGGCCCTCAAGGCACAGCGCGAGTCGCAAAAAGGGCGCTTTGGAGAATGGCTGCTGCAGTTGGGAATCGCCACAGAGGAGCAGTTGACCGCAGCGCTCGGAATGCAATGGGGTTTCCCGGTATTCCGCCTGACGCAGAGCCCGGGCTTCGATGAATCCTCGGCCATGGTGCCGTTTTGTGTAATGGAGGCCTCACGCATGGCTCCAGTACACTTCATGCCCACAAGCCGCACACTTTACGTCGCGTTTTGCGACGGCATCGACTTTTCCACGCTGCGAGCCATCGAGCAGATGTTGGAATGTTCCACGCAGCCTTGCGTGATCAGCGAGAGCGAAATGGCCGCCGCACATGAGGCAATCCGCCAGATGGAACGGCCGTCAGAAACCATGCTGAATTGCCCGAGCGACTTTCACAATCTGGCGCGCGAGGTCCGCGAATGGGCTCAAAACAATCAGGCGGTACGAGTCCGGGTAGCCGATTGTCCCGGATGTCTCTGGGTGCAATTTGAAAATCCGGTCGGGATCGGCCACCTGGTCTTCCGACTCTAGAGCGCTCAGGCTTTTGGACCACCGCCTCAGACTCTATGAACCTTTGCTGGCAATCCGAACGCTGGATAGCAGGCTGCCAGGACGCGCTTAGGGAAGCTCCGGCAGAGCCTTTACCGCGACTTAAAGGTCGATTTCCTCCTGCCGATAAGGCATTAAAGGGAGAAAGCGAACAAGGGCTGGCGCAAGCCCCTCCAATGACCGCAATTCCCGATCGAGGCGCATGATGACGGCAACGAGCCATGATTCTCTGACGCGTGTGCGTCAGCCTGAAATATCGCACGATTGTCCCAATGCTCTTTTTCAGGAGCTGGGCATCTTCCGTCCTTCGCCGGCACTTCAGGCAATGAATGCCCTTTTGAGCACTGTTCCCGTCGATCTGGGGAAACTTGGCAAGGCAGTCCAGGGCGGCTCAGCGCTGGCGGAAGAAGCCGTCAGGCTCTGCAATTCTTCTCTTTTCGCTCTCTCCCGGCCGGTGTCAAGCCTCGAGCAGGCGGTCGTCGCTACAGACACAGACCTCGTCCGAACCCTGCTCCTGACCTGCTGGTTGACGAAACTTACGGGAAGCAAAGTGACGGTGAGTGAGAATCGGATGTTTTGGAGTCACAGCCTGCTGGTCGCCCAGATCAGCCGCCGGATCGGTGACTGGGCCGGTCTGGCCCAGACAGAGCAGGTCTTTCTGGCAGGATTGCTTCACGATGCTGGAGCATTGCCCATCATCACCCTGCTCTCCAGAAACAAAAACCCGGAAAGCCAAAACATCTTTGAAGACTTGGGCGAATCCATCGATTCACAGAGACTCCGCTTTGGGACCGATCATTGCGAGTTGGGTCAAAAGCTGAATGCCATCCTGGATTTTCCCCTGACCGTGGCCGAAGTGATTGCAGGGCACCACCAGCGAAGAAACACCCTCCCCGCCACCCCGGCTCTTGCGATTGTGGGCTGTGCAGAGGTTATCGCACAGGTTTGCGACCGCTGGGCAAAACACGAGTTGCGCGCGGGAGAGGTCGAACCTCTTGTCAAAGAAGCGCTCCGCGCGTGGCTGGCGAGTCTCGATTTTTCAGCCAGCCTTCCTCTGGTGGCGGCGTTGAGGTCCGACTTGATGGAAAACATCAGGCGGTTCGGACCAGGCATTCAAAGCGCCTGGGACGATTCCTTTTCGCCTGCAAGGGTAGTGGCCACCATGGAAAGGAGTCCCGGCTCAGACGGGTGATCCACGGCGGAAGTGAATCCTGAGATGAAGGTTCCGGCCAATTGCTTTGGTGGCCGCCAGGACGCAAAACGCGCGGATCTTCCAAAGAGATCCAGCCATGGAGGTAGAAACCCGAATTTGACGGATTCCGCAACACCTCGCCAGGGGAAAAGTGAAAACATGATATCGCCTGAGTCCCTAAGGATCATTGCATCGGCCAACGCTGAGCTTTCCAGCTTGATCAGTCAGGCTTCGGTGAAAAACTCCAGGGGAGCCGACAGGTTGCCCGTGATCGATGCCCAGTTGCCAGCCATTGCCGCAACTATTGAGAAGGCCGGGCACGCGATCGCGTCTTTCGCGTTTTCCGGGGACCTCGATCAGGAGACAAGGATCCAGATCGACCTTTACATTCAGAATCTGCAAAGGCTCAAAACACTGCTGGCGCAACGGCTGGCCGCAGCGCAGGCCCGACGCCGGCATCTCGCAGGCTGTACGCTCAGAACCCGCCAGGCCCAGTCGTGGCTCGGCACACTGGAATTGACAAAGATTGACTGACAGCGAAGCCGCTTGATGATGCTCTTTTCACCCGCCCCACGCATCCCGGGAAACCGGGATCAGCTCATTTCAGGTAATCAAGCAGAGTGTTCTGGGAAACGCGGCTGAAGGCATCGAGGGCGGCGTTCAGAGTGTACTCTGCCTGCACAAGATTAGAGGCAGCCTTTGCGGGATCAGCGGAAATCAGATTGCTGGTTTGCTGGGCAAGAGTCAGTTGTTGCTGGCTGAGACTATCATTCACGGAACTCAGCTCATTGAGCACGTTCCCATAGAAAGTGCGCTGCCTGCTGACATTGTCGAAGGCAGTGTGAACCTCGTTCAGAGCCGAGGCGACATCGCCACCGCTTTGGAGTGCCGTCGTTAGATCATGCAAGGCCTGAAACACGTCAGACCCCGAAGCGGTAAAAATGCTGTTTCCCGGAAGATTGGTTGAAACAAACTGGTCCGCGCCGACCTGCACGCTGTTCACACTGCTGTTTCCTGCATAGCTGACGCCGGAAGGCGAGGTGGCATCGGTCACGAAAGGCTGCGTCGAAACGGCAGTCCCCGCAAAAAGGTAGTTTCCCTGATAAGAGGTGTTCGCCAGGTTCTGGATGGTCTCCTGGATCGACTGAACTTCCTGCGCCAGGGCCTGCTCCTGGGATTGAGACAGACCGCCGTTGGCGCCTTCCGTGCCCACCGAGATTGCCTGATTCAAGCTGTTGATGACTGATCCCAGAACCGTATCAGACGTCTGCAACACGCTCTGAATGCTAGAAATGCTTTGCTGAAACTGGTCGTCGTTGTTCGTCTGGGTGGTATTTTCAATCAGCGCGGCAGTGGCGGCCGGGTTGTCGGAGGGCGAGTTGACACTCTGTCCCGTAGATATCTGCTGGATGGCAGTGTTCAGATTCTGCCGATCGTTGCTGATGGCGTTCAGCATGGTCGAATATAAATCCGGTACGATTCTCAGTCCCATGTCTGCTATGTCCTATGCCATATTGATTGTGGTCTCCATTAGCTGGTCAACCACTGAAACCACTTTCGCCGATGCTTCGTAAGCCTGTTGGAACATCACCAGGTTGGCCGCCTCCTCGTCAATGGAGACTCCGGAAACCGATTGGAGCTGGTTCTGGAGCTGCTGCACCAGAGCGGTTTCCGCCTGCTGCTGGCTATTCGCGAAGGAGACCTGGCTTCCAACGTTATCAACCAGACTCGCATAATAGTCGGTTACATCCTGCCCGCTCACGATCGGCTGGTTCTGGATGGATGCCAGCGCCAGCGCATTTCCGTTGCTGCCCAAAGTCCCATCGGAGCTGGCGGCAATGCTGGACGGATCTGAGATGGCCAGGGAGATTTGCGACGCAGCGCCCGGCGTGCCGCTGAGCGGCGCAAAGAAGCTGCCGCCTGCATTGCCGGACAGGTCATAACCGGCGGCATGCTGTGTATTCACGGAACTGACAATGCTCGCCGCCAGGTTGTCCAGCGAGCTTTGGACGCTGGGAATCATCTGGTCGCGCACCTGGAAAATGCCGCCCAACGCGCCTTCTGTAATCGTCGAGGTTATGTCGTTCCCGTTAAAGTAAACATGCTGGGTCCCGCTGGAGGGGTCCAATTGGGTTTGCAGGGAAAAACTCTGGACGCCGTCCACAAGCGGCGTGCCGTTCTGCGTGGACAACGTATACGTCCCGCTCTCGTTATTGGTCACCGTGATCCCGATCAGGCTGGAAAGCTGATTCACCAGCTGGGTTCGCTGGTCAACCAGGGCGCCGGCGTTATCACCCGCGACCTGGGCTGAAGAAATCTGGGAATCGACTTTGGCAATTTCCGAAGCCAAAACATTGACTTGAGAAACATCCTGAACAGCGGTCTGGTCCAGGCCGCTTTTGATCTGGGTCAAGCCCGCCGATGCCTGGTGAAAAGCATCGACAAGGTTCTGCGCGGCGCTCAGCACACCCTGGCGCAACGGCATACTGGTGGGGTCCGTCGAGAGCGCCTGAAAGCTGTTGAAGAACTGGCTGAGGACGCTTTCCAGTCCGACTCCTTGTGCTTCATTGAAGAGAGATTGAACCTGGTTCGCCCCGTCGACAAAAGAACTCAGCTTGCCTTGAACCTGATTTTCCTGCTGAATCCGCATTTCGAGAACCGGGTCGCGGATGCTTTGAATGCTCTGCAACGTCACTCCCTCGCCGAAGAGGAGGTCCCCGATCTGGACGGGTTGTTGTTCAACCAGGTTGGCCTGTTGGCGCGTATAGCCGGGAGTGTTGGCGTTAGCGATGTTGTTGGAGGTAACCTCCAGCGCTCCCTGGTCCGCCATCAAGGCGTTGACCGCAATTCCCAAAGTTCCGGAGAGGCCGCCCAAGTTCAGTAGCTCCTTTCAAATGGCCTGTCAAAGGCAGACGAGGATCCGAGGGAAGGATAAACTCCCAGGCAGTGTGACAGCACATTGACCATCACCTTCAGCGTGGCTCGGGAACGCGCAAGGAACTCCGCATAGACGCGGTTGAGCCTTTCCACTTCAGCCCGGTACTCTTCGCTTTCGCCAAACAAATCGCTGAGCCGCCGGGCTTCGTTCATATCTATCCCGTTTCCTTTCGCGGGGGCTGGGTCGAGGATCGCACGCATTGACCCTGATGGCTGAATGTTCCCAAACAGCGTGCGAATTTCCATGTCCAGGCGGCGTATTTCCGCGCAAAGCTGCTGCTTTTGGCTGTCATGGAATCGGAGGCCTTCCAGATCTGCTGAAATGCAGGCTTGCTGGGCCGACTCGATTGCCCGGGCGAGTCGCTTCAGGCTCCGAAGGCGCTCCTCCAACAGCGCGATGAGTTTAGCGTTACCCTGTTCCATGTCTTAAGCGTCGAGATCCAAGGAATGTTCATGCTCATCGCTTTCCGAATCTTCGACTTCCTCCACCTTTTCCGGTTTTCTCACTGCTCGCGGCCTTTTCTGCTTCAGCTCGCTATCGTATCGGTCTTCATTGGCCCGCGATACCGGCTGAATGGGAAACATGGAGGAATCAGGGAAATCCACCATGGGTTAAGCTCCCTTCGCGCTGGTATCGGGACTACGATCCCGAATTGGCCGGCCCGAAAAGATCCGCGTGAATAGCGTTCGCCAACTGCTTGCCGCTCACCTCATACGTACCGTTATGGATTGCCTGCTGCAAGGCTTGCACGCGCTCCTGGCGGATGCTGGGCAAACTGGCCAACTGAGCCTTTAGAGCCGTTACAGTTGTCTCGCTCAGCGCGACTTCCGAATGGTCCGCCACCGGCTGATTCCCGGCACTTCCAGCCTCTTGCTTCGACTTAACGCCTCTCGCTATACGAACGGACGGCGTGTCAACCTGCGAGCCAGGGGAAGTCGATTGCGGGAAATTGATGTTCACCTAAAGCCTCCTCATCCTCTTTATACGATCCTTCATCGGCCCGGCTTTACAAAACTTTAATCGGCGAGGGAGGATTTTTTCCAGGTCCTTTCCCAGCACGCCTCAATTCGTCTTTTCAGTCACATACGGCCTTTTCAGAGCTTTGTGTTTTCCGCTCCTGAGCGGTTTTCACTCGCTCTTGGCTTTTCCGGCGGCAGGCCAGGATGGCAAGCCGTTCTGCGTGCGCGGGGCAAGTTCGTGATAAAGCATGCGGGCAATGCCCAACCCTCCCGCGTTGGCAATCCCAATCGCCGCCGCTTGAATCCCGAAGCCTTGCATCGTCCCGTACCCGGGATCACTCCCGGGGTCCGAAAAACTGATTCCCTTGGCCATTTCGCTCCACAGGTTAGCGATCAAAATGCCCTCAAACTGCCGGCACTCATTCATCAACTTGCGATCCTGCTGGCTGGGACACGACTTCTGAGTTGTCGGAGTCGCCGGTCCCGAATGATGTGCGGCGGATGGCGCCGGCAATCCCTGCGAAAGCAAAGAAACAGCATTCATCACATGACCTCCAGCCCCGCTTCGACGCAGCCGTCGGCCTTCATGGCCTCAACAATGGCGATAATGTCCCGGGCGGTCGCCCCGATGCTTTGGAGGCCGTTGACAAGGTCCTGTACGGTTGCTCCCTGCTGCAGTTGAAGCCTGTTCGCCGGCGATTCCTCAGCCCGCACGGTGGTCTGCGGCACCACCTTTGTTTCACCCTTTGAATACGGCAGAGGCTGCGAAACCTGGTACTGGGTGGAAATCTGAATCGCCAGATTTCCATGGAAGATGGAACAGGCGGTCAGATTCACGTTGCCGCCCATGACCACTGTTCCGGTGCGCTCGTCCATCACAATCCTGGCTTTTTGATGGACAGTGACGGGGATGGCTTCCAGGCGTGCCAGCAATCTGGGAACGCTTCCAACACCTCCGCCGGGAAGTTTGATCTCGATCCGCCGACTGTCAACGGCTGTAGCAATGGTTTTTGAGAAGCTGGAATTGATGGCGTTGGCCACGTTTTCAGCTGTAACAAAGTCGGCGTCCCTTAGAAGAAGGGAGAGGTTTTTGAGGTCGGCCAGGTTCAATGCCACGCCGCGTTCCACCATGCCGCCCGAGGGAATTCTTCCGGCCGTCGGCTGGTTCACCGTAATGACGTTTCCGTTCGTTCCTGCCGTGTAGCCGCCGATGACAAGCGGTCCCTGGGCAACGGCGTAAACCTCCCCATCCGGACCGTAAAGAGGCGTCATCAGCAGTTCGCCTCCCTGCAGGCTGCGAGCGTCGCCCGCCGAAGAAACGTTGACGTCAATTCGTGTTCCCGGATGAGCAAACGGCGGCAGCGACGCTGTAACAAAAACGGCCGCCACATTGCGCGTGATCACGGCTTTGGCAGGAGCCTGCACTCCCATTTTTTGCAGGATGTCCATAAGGGTCTGTACGGGGAAAATGTCCTGCTGGCCGTCACCGCTTCCGTTCAGGCCCACCACCAGCCCGTAACCCATGATGTAGTTGTCCCGAACACCTTCGATGCTGGAGATATCGCCAATCCTGACCTGCACGGACTTGGCAGCAGGGGCCGGTTGTTCCTGGTCAGGCTGCGCTGCAAAGGCTGCCGCGGAACAGGCCAGAGTAATGAGCAAACAAGAGACGAGTTTCAATGGTTTCATCATCCTTAGAACCCTACGATCTTCAGAAATTGCCTCACCAGCCAATTAGGCGGGCGCGTGCTGTCGTTGATGACTCCCTTGCCGTTCACCTGGACGCTCAGGTCGGCGAGGGCTGTGGAGGGCACCGAATTGTCGGGCGCGATGTCCGATGGGCGTACAACGCCGCGCAGAATCACTTGCTGCAACTGGTTGTCCATCTTCACCGTACGCATGGCCTGGATGACCATGTAATTGTTGGGCAGGACGGCGACCACCGTAGCCGCCAGGCTGGTAGTCAGTGAAGAAGTGCTGGCGGTTTGCGCCTGTCCGTTGAGCGCCTTCGACGAACTGGGCGAAAAGATGTTCTGCAGCCCTGAAGTCGGGCCGATCTGGCCAAACAGGGCGCCGATGCTCGAACTGGCGGAAAAATCGCGCGAAGACTTCACGGTTCCCGTGGATTGGGCCGTGGTCTCTTCAATAATATTGATGGTCAGAATATCGCCCAGGCGGTACGCCTTGTCGTCTCGCGGAAGTTGCGCCAGCGGGCCGTTGGGATTCCAGATGCTTCCCGTGGTGGGAGCCGGATTGGCGACCCCCTGCCGGGCCTGCCGGACATATTCCGCCAGGCTCTGTTGAAAGGTTATCTGCTTGGGTTTTTGTTTCGCAAGGGCCCAGCTCGGAGCCAGGAGGCACAAGCCGATCCCGCTGAAAACCAGCCACCGTCCGAAGCTCTTCCTACGTCGTCGATTCACGTTTGTCCTCTCTTGCTACAAAGTCTTCACCAGGCGGTCCCGTCCCACGACTTTGGCTTCCACGACCTGCCGGGTTTCCGTGTTGCGCACGCGAATTTCCTGGCCCAGCACTCCCTGCTCCAGAGGATCGACAACCGCCTTGATGCTGAAAGCAGAGCCCTGAACGATCAGTGTTGCCAGGGCTCCAGGTTTCACAAGGATCGGGCGCTTGAACTGGTCGCGGGCGACGGGTTGCCCGGTGCGAAGCGAGGCGCGCGTCTCCAGACCTTCCAGGTCCTCGCCGCTGACCGAAGATGCATCCGGTTCACGTCCTGCCGGCCGCATTTCCACGGCGAAGTCCGCGGAGGAAACAATCTCGCCCGGAGGAATCGTACGGCGCGCCACCAGAGCGGGGAGCTTCAAGGCGCGTTGAATAGTGACCGTGAACGGAAGGTTGTCCGGCTCCTTTGAAGTCCACAATGTAAACTGCGTCTCGCGCCGCAGCGGATCGGCGGCAATTCGCAGCACCTGAAGCCCTGGATCCTCTGCAGTCACGTAGACCGGCCCGGACAGTTGCAGCACCTTCGGATCGCGCAGGTCTTCTCCTCCCGCGCCTTGCCGGTCGAGAGCACTGTCAATTGCCTGGACAATTTCCTCTCTTGTAATGGCTCGATGGAAACGCCGGATGACGATTTGTCCTGGAAGCCGCAAGTCCGCCAGTAACGAAACGTGGTCCCGCAGCAGGTATTGCAGTTGCTGGCGATAAAGGATCCTGGAAGCAGCCGGCTGTGGTGAGCGTCCCAGAACAATTTCCATCCCTTCGCGGTGCATCGCGGCAGGCGCAGAGTCGGGCAGAAGATCATCCAAAGTGAAGCTGCGGGAATGGAGAACCACGCTTGAAAGCAGCGGCACCCGGCGCGCCGTCTGAACCGGACCGTTTTCACCCGCTCGGGCGAAAATGACGCCCAGGAGCAATGTGAGTATGGCGATTGTGGATCGTAAGCACATAGATCGTGTTGCCTCACGCAACGTTATTGAGTTGCTGGAGCATCTGGTTCGCGGCCTGGACCACCTTCGAGTTGGCCTCATAAGAACGCTGGGCGAGAATCATCTGGATGAATTGCTCGACGACGCTGACGTTCGATTCCTCCACCATGCCCTGTTGCAGGCTGCCAAGCCCCTCCGCGCTGCCCGGCGCACCAACCAGAGGATCGCCGGAAGCGGTTGTGGGGACAAACAGGTTTCCACCGATTCCAAGCAGCCCGCCTGGATTGGGGAACAATGCAAGCTGGATGCTGCCCACCTGCGCCGCCTGCGTCTGGTTGGGTTCTGACACACTGACGGTTCCATCCTCTCCAATGCTCACGCTCGTGGCATTGGCAGGAATGGTGATGGCAGGCTGAACGGGGTTGCCGTCGCTGGTGACAAGCTGGCGCTGCTGGTTCAGGTGGAAAGAGCCGTCTCTCGTATACGCAAGCTGGCCGTTAGGCGTCAGCACCTGGAAATAGCCGTTCCCCTGAATAGCAACGTCCAGTTGGTTCCCGGTCGAGGTCAGGTTCCCCGGGGTATCGATCACTTCCGAGCTGGCGGGCCGGGTGCCCAATCCGATCTGGAGTCCCGCGGGAATCGTAGTCTGCTGAGTCATGGCCGACCCGGGCACGACGACGTTCTGATACATCAGGTCTTCAAACTGCAGCCGGCGGCTGCGGAATCCCACGGTATTGGCGTTGGCCAGATTATTCGCGATGTTCTCCAGGCTCAATTGCTGGGCGTTCATGCCGCTTGCAGCCGTGTAAAGAGCTCGAAACATTTTGGGTTTACCCTCCTACTGGACGATCGGTACGCTTGAGATAACCGTCTGGTCAAATGTCTTGTCAAAAGTGGAAACAGCGTTTTGGAGCATCTGAGTCTCGCGCTGCAAGAGGATCAGGCTCACCATCTGCATCATGGGGTTCACGTTGGAACTTTCCAGCGCTCCCTGGCGAACCTCCGGATTGGTAGCGGCCTTCGCGGCCGCAGCCGGCGCCGTATAATAGCTGCCACCCTGGAGCAACAGTGGGGTGCCTTGAGGGAAGTCGACAATCCTCAACTGGCCGGCCAGCGAGCCGTTGACGGAAATCGTTCCGTTGGGACCAAAGGAAATCTTCCCGGGAGGAACCTTGATCGCGCCTTCACCCGGTTTGCCCCCAGGCTTGGGAATGATGCCCATCACAGGATCGCCTTCCGCCGTGGAGAGGATTCCTTTGGCATTCACGTGCAGGCTGCCATTGCGCGTGTATCGGTCACCCGC
This sequence comes from Terriglobia bacterium, assembly GCA_046705285.1. Taxonomy (GTDB): domain Bacteria; phylum Acidobacteriota; class Terriglobia; order UBA7540; family UBA7540; genus SCRD01. The sequence goes on along the minus strand of JBJKQK010000090.1, from coordinate 10,749 downwards.
TTGGGTCTTCGCGACCAGGAATCCTTTTCCCTCCAGAGCAATATCGAGTGGATTCCCGGTAGGCTGGATGGACCCCGCCTGCAGATTGGTGGTGGCGCCGCCCAGCACGCCGTAATCGTTCACAGCGCGGTTGAGAGGTCCGGAGTTTGCGTTGCCCACCGCCGCGTTCAACGTCCGGTAAAATTCGTCTTGTGCTTTGTAGCCGGTGGTGTCAACGTTGGCAAAATTGTTGGCCACCAGATCGAGCGCGTCGAACTTGGCCACCAGGCCGGTCAATGCTGCATAAAAGCCGCTGTACATATCTCTTGACTCCACGCGTGTCCAAGCAGGTCAGGGACCAAAAAGGAAGAGGCTTATAATTCACTGATGTTCAAAGCCTTACGAAAGCCATTTCAGGGGTCCCAATACTGCATGAGGAGATTTTTGCCGAGGCAAGCTGGGCAAATTCGGCGCCCTATGAGAATGCCGTGATTCCAGCTGTACGGAATCATAGCGGCTCGGCAGAAAACGAATAGGCTTCTCACCGCCAGTTCGGCTTTTCCATTGCTGGGGCAGCAAGATCCTTGCAAAGAGAGAGAGTTTCCGCACCTTCCATATGTGAAATCCCTGCTGATTTTCAACAGAGAATCACCCCGGTTTCTTTTGACAACTGCATTTGCAACCGCTCCGCCGGATGCAGCACCTTCGGCTGTTTGCGGCCCGACCTGCGAATTTCTGACAACCGTTTGGAGTACGAAAAACTTGGTGATAGCATCGTACCTACATGGATGTGTGGGCATTAATAAAAGGGAGTTGGGTCGAATTCCAGAGGAGAGGAGGGAAACAGAATGCTCAACATGCGCATTTCCAAGTTATTTGACGGGATTATCTGTTCGGTTGCCAGCATAACATTTGACACTATCCAGTTTTTCAATAGATATCATCCGAATCCTTCACTTAAGCCACTCCACTGGACCGATCGTCCTTTGCTGAAGTCATGGGAGAAGACCAAGCCCGTTCTGGGCTGGCCTCGGACGACCGATTCACTCTGTCCGGACTGCGTGAAAGAAGCGCGGGCAGCAATCTTAAATGGAAAGAAGGACTGGCGGGATCTGACGCACGAAAAGGTGGGAGAGATCAAAGCCCGGATCGTGGAGCGGGACGGCCAGATCTGGATGATCAAGGAATGTCCCAAGCACGGAAAGTATGAAGACCTGATGGCTGTTGATTCGAATTTCATGGCCTGGATTGAGGGGCATTTTCCCGGCCGCGACATCATTGCGCACAACGACGAGCAGGTTCACCATCACGGGTCCAGCACCATCGAGCATGGCCGCGGGACTGTCCTCACCGTGGACCTGACGAACCGCTGCAACATGATGTGCGATCCCTGCTTTATGGATGCCAACCAGGTGGGCTTTGTTCATGAACTCAGTTGGGAGGACATCAAGGAGATTCTCGACAACGCCATCAAGGTGAAGCCTCGCCGCCAAATGTCCGTGCAATTCTCGGGCGGCGAACCCACCATGTCACCATACTTCTTTGACGCCATCCGTTACGCGCGCAAACTCGGCTACGCCAGCGTTCAGGCGGCCACTAACGGCATCGAATTCGCCAAGAGCAAGGAATACTGCCGTCAGGCATTTGAAGCAGGTTTGCGTTACGTCTACTTCCAATTCGACGGCATCGGCAATGACGCCAACAGCCACCGCAAAGTGGGCAACCTGTTCGATGTCAAGCTCCGGGCCATCGAGAACATTCACGAAGCCGGCATCGAAATCATTCTGGTCACAACGGTGGTCAACAACCTCAACAATGACCAGGTGGGTCCTATCGTCAAGTTTGCCGTCGAGAACCCCAAGAAAATCGTCACCGTGGCGTTCCAGCCGGTTTCCTTCACGGGCCGCGACGAGGACATCACTCCCGAGCGGCGGGCCCGGCAACGCTACACGCTTTCGCACCTGGCGCGCGACGTCAGTTCGCAGACCGGGAAGGTCGACGCCATTCATGACTGGTTCCCGCTCTCCATGCTGAGCGTGTTCTCGGACTTTGCGGACCACGTTCTGGGTCCGGAAACGCAATGGGGTTCCTTCTGCTGCAACTGCCACCCCAACTGCGGCGTGGGAACAGCGCTGATGGTCAACAAGGAGAACGGCGAGTGGGCGGCGGTTCCACACTTTGTCAACATGCCGCAGCTGGTTCAGGACACCCAGAAGATCACCGATGCTGCTCGCAGCAAGACGTTTTCCAACTTCATGATGGCCCTGGCGCTGCTCAAAAACTACAGTCCCCGCCAGGCGCCATCCTCGCTCCGGCTGGTCGATATCCTGCACAAATTCGAGAAGACCTACTGGACCAAAGGCGAGAAGGCGGCCAAGAAATCTTACGGAAGCTGGGGACCCGACCGGAAGCTGGACGATGCCATCAAGCGCCGGCAGGATCCGTGGAACTTCCTGTTTGTTGCCGGAATGTGGTTCCAGGACCTGTTCAACTACGACTTCCGCCGCACTGAAATGTGTGTCATCCCTTATGGCACGCAGGAGGGTGAAATTTCCTTCTGCGCTTTCAACACAGGCATCGGCTGGCGCAAGATCATCGAGAACATGCACAAGAATGCCACCGTTGCCCAGTGGTACCGGACCCACGGCAAGCATGAAATCTACGCCAGGGGCAAAGAGGTCAGGCTGGAAAGTTATGCCCATTCATTGAACGTTGACGCCGAAGATGCAAGCCGCGTTCGGGTGCGGACGACTGATGGTCCTGTGACTGCTTCCGATGAAGACCGCGCCAGGCGGAGGAAGGAATGGGAGGAGGCCGCTAAGGCACGGGAACTCTACGAGGAACTGGTCTTGAAGAAAACCCCGGTCAAGCTGGTCCAGATCACACCTCCCGAAGACGGCAACAACGCTGACAGCCCGGAGGCGGTTCTTGCCGGCCGGGAAAAGCAGCCGGTAAGGTAAAACTCGTGGCTGGAGCAGAGTTGTGTTCCAGCTCTGCGGATCGATCCAACCGCTAGCGTGAGTGTCGCAGGCATCGCGGTTCCTGCGATGTCTGCGACCAAAGGCATCCTCGCAAAGCTGGCGGGCAGCGCGCATGGAGCAGAGATCTTCTTGTGGCGAACCCGCAGGCTTAATTGCTGCCGCGCGCTTCAGAGGGCGCTCCTCCTGTCCATCCGCAGGTTTGGTTTATAATGTGCCCGGCGGCGGCAAAGTCTTACCCGCAGGCGTTCTCATCCCCTTCCCAGATCGTTATAAACATCACACTGACGCGTGACGAAGATCACGGCATCCTGCAAACACAAGAGGTAGGTTAGCTGCGCTTGTGGATGCGACGACGGGGACGGCGCCACGCTGAAGCTGAGTTCATGCACAAATCCTCAAGCGCCGTCCCTGCGTCGCCCAACCTGCCAGCTTTCACATAAAGGATTTATTCCATGTCCAATCTGAAGACGAATTCCAGCGTTTACGATGCCATCATTGTAGGCTCGGGTGCTGGCGGCGGTATTGCAGCCTACGTTCTGACGGCGGCGGGAGCCAACTGCCTGATGCTTGAGGCCGGCGACTGGTATGACACCGCAACGCAGTCGAAATGGGGCGGCTGGTATTACGACGCGCCGCATCGCGGAGCAGTCCCGCCGGACACGATCTTCAACGCCTACATGGCCGCCGTGGGCGGATGGCGGGTTCCCGGCGAGCCTTACACCAGCGCTCCCGGCACCGACTTCCAGTGGTTCCGTTCACGCATGCTGGGCGGGCGCACCAACAGCTGGGGACGCATCTCACTGCGATTTGGCCCGTACGACTTCAAGCCCTATTCGCGCGATGGCAAGGGTTTCGATTGGCCCATTACGTACGATGACGTGGCGCCTTATTACGACAAGACGGAAGAGTTGATCGGCGTCTTCGGTTCAGACGACCACATAGAAAACGCTCCTGCCGGCAAGTTCCTGCCGCCCCCCAGGCCGCGTTGCTACGAACTGCTTATTCAGAAGGCCTGCGGGAAGCTGGGCATTCCCTGCATCGCTTCCCGCAAGGCCATCCTCACCCGTTCTCACAACAATCGGATTCACTGCCATTACGTTTCGCAGTGCGGGCGCGGCTGTCCCATGGGTTCGAACTTTTCCTCGCCCACGGTTCTTCTTCCACCGGCCCTCGCCACCAAGCGGTTGAAAATCGTTACCGGCGCCATGGTACGAGAGGTGACCGTCGGCCCGGACGGCCTGGCGACGGGTGTTTCTTACATTGACAAGAAGACGCGCAAGGAAGTCCAGGTACGCGGCAGGGTCGTGATGCTTGCAGCCAGCGCGTGTGAGACGGCGCGCCTGCTGCTGAATTCCAAAAGCTCGCATCACCCCGATGGTCTGGGCAATTCCAGCGGCATTGTGGGCCGTTATTTGACGGATACCGTGGGAACGCGCGTCAGCGGATTCCTGCCCGTCATGGAGGATCTGCCACCGCACAATTGCGATGGCGTAGGCGGAATGCAGCTCTACATGCCGTGGTGGAATTACCAGAAGCAATTTCGCCATGAGCTGCCTTTCTCGCGTGGCTACCACATCGAGTTCGGAGGCGGCCGGCGGATGCCCGGCGCCGGAACCCTTGCGGGCACGCAGCACTTCCTCGGCGGCGGCTATGGCGTGGAGTTCAAACGATCAGCCCGCAAACTCTACGGCGCCTCCGTCGGCTTCGCCTGCCGCGGTGAGATGATTCCCAACGAGCAGAGCTACTGCGAAATTGACAAAGACGTCGTCGATGAGTGGGGGATCCCGGTGCTCAAATTCCACTGGAAGTGGAGCCAGGATGAGATCCTGATGGCGAAGCATTCCCAGGAAACCTTCCGGGAAATCATCGAGACTGCTGGCGGCGAGGTCACCCAGTCTTCCGGCCCCGAGGAAAACTGGGGCATTTCGCGCGGTGGCGAGATCATCCATGAAGTGGGCGCGGCGCGTATGGGCAGTGACCGCGACACGTCAGTTTTGAATCCCTACTGCCAGGCCTGGGATTGCAGGAATCTCTTCGTCGCTGACGGCGCGCCGCTGGTGAGCAATCCGGATAAGAACGTCACTCTCACCATCATGGCGCTCGCCTGGCGCACTTCCGAGCACATTGCAGATCTCATGAAGAAACGTGAAATTTAGCGGCAGGAATTCAGGTTTCATAGAGAGGGCCATCATGTCTGAGAACGGAAACAATAAGCGCACCGGCGCCATCAAGCGGCGCGATCTGCTGAAAGCATTTTCGGTTGTGCCGGCGGCTTTCATCCCCGCAGGGACGGCCGTGGTGGCGGAAGCCATTACCGCGCCTAGCGCTCAGGCGGCGCCGGCGGCTTCCGTGCATCATCGCAAGGTCTTCAACGACCATCAGTGGGAAACCATCAAGGTCCTGAGCGACCTCATCATTCCCGCAGACGACCGAAGCGGCGGCGCCACCCAGGCGGGCGTCCCGGAGTTCATCGACGACTGGCTCGATTTCAAAGGCGGCAAGCTCAAGGCGGAAATCCTCGGTGGCCTCACATGGCTCGACGTCGAGTGCAATCGCGCTTTCGGCCATGATTTCATTGCCTGCGACTCGAGCCGGCAAAAAAAGATGCTGGACCGCATCGCCTATCCGGACAAGGCGGCGCCCGCCGATCTCAACTACGTGGCTTTCTTCGACGATCTGCGCGACCTGGTTGCCAGCGGATTCTTTTCCAGCGAAATGGGTGTGAAAGACCTGCCCTACCTGGGCAACAAACCAGCCAATGAATGGCCAGGGTGTCCTGCGAACGTTCTGGCGGCCATCGAGACGAACCTCAAAAAGCAGGGAGTGGGCTTGAGCCTCACGCCGTCTCCTGAATCCATCAAAAGCTGACCCGTTTTTTCGCCAGAAACGTTCCGTGAAAGGGCACGGATTCGTCCGTGCCGAAAAAGACATCCAAATAGAGAAATAGCCCTCGCCCTCCGGGAGAGGCTGGCCGCGCCAGCGGCCGGGTGAGGGCCTTTGTAGCGCTGCCCTTTACGGGCCGCAGCTCTTGCAGCATCTGCAATCTCAAATCCCTCCAGGCCGGCTGCCAATGGGTTAGAATCGGTCACTTTTTCTCTTGACGCCTCGTTCGCAAAGTGGCATAAGTGGGGGCGTCCACAGCAGCCCGCGCCCTCAGTTCGACCGCAACGAGACACGGGTAGTCACAACCTGCCAGAGGGAGGGTCAGCCGGCATGTGCAGGCATAGAGTTGTGTCTGCGTTTCCTGAGCGTCCGTCTTTCTCATTCCAATCTCTGTTCACGCGGATTCTTATTTCAGGTATCGGCTTGGGCGCATGCCTCATCGGCTCCGCATCATTCGCGCAGCGCGGCAATCTGCCCCAGGCCGCCGAGCGGTCGAAGATCATTCAGTTGCGCCAGGAGTGGTTCTACCAGCAACGCGCTTATCCCCACAAGCACATTCCGCCCGGCGCACGATTCAGAGCCTTCCAGCAGCTCCGCAAAATGCAAGCTGTGCAGCGGGCCGCAAGCCAGCAACTCAAGCAGCAAACAACAACGTCCACCGCCCGGGCAACCAGCGGCACGGTGGAGGCCAAAGCTCTCTCCTCGACATCGTGGACGCTCATCGGACCGCAGCCAACCGCCACGAATTCTCCCCTGGGCTCAGTTTCCGGCCGCGTCACGGCGCTGGCGGTTGATCCGACCAACCCCCAGGTCGTCTATTTGGGCGGGGCCGAGGGCGGCGTGTGGAAGTCCACCGATGGCGGCACAACATGGACCCCGCTCACCGACAATCAGCCTTCCCTTGCCGTCGGTTCCATCGCCATCGACCCGGAAAATCCTCAGACAATCTATGTGGGTACAGGAGAGGAAGACTTCGCCCTTTATAATTACGCAGGAGCGGGCATTCTGAAATCCACGGACGGCGGCTCGACGTGGACTCAACTGGCCGGCCCGTTCGTGGGGCCGTTCGGTTCACAATCTCCCTACTGCGGCGGAGCTTACATCGGTTCCATCGCCGTTGACCCCGGCAACAGCCAGGTCATCCTTGCGGGAGCCACATTCAGCTGCAGCCTTGGCTCAGGTGCTTATCGCTCCACCGATGGCGGGACAAGCTGGACGCTTGTTCTCGGAACCGCCCAGGCGCCGGCCGTAGTCAAAGACATCGTCTTCGACCCCACAAACGGCAACAACGTTTATGCCGCCGCAGGCAATCCAACCGGCGCCAGCAACAATGGGATCTGGAAATCTACTAATGCCGGCCTCACCTGGGCGATGGACGATGGTTCCGGCACCACCGTATTTCGGGGCTCGAGCGCCGGGAATATCAGCCTGGCCATGGCTCCCTCCAGCCCCACGACTCTCTATGCCGGCGTTGCCAGCGCCTCCAGCGGCAGTGCGTCGCTGCTGGGCGTCTACAAGACGACCAACGGGGGCGCAGCATGGACCCAATTGACGAGCGCGCCCCAATATTGCAGCCCGCAAGGCGGCTCGCTGCAGTGCTACTTTGACAACGTCGTGGCTGTCTCGCCCACCAACCCGAATATCGTCCTGCTGGGTGGCTCAGAAGCGCCTTTCACCACGAATTACACAGGCACGCTCTACCTTTCGCTCGATGGGGGAACAACCTGGACAGACATCACCACGGATTCCGGCGGCAACGCCATCCACCCCGACATGCACTCGATTGCCTTTTCGACCGATGGCAGCAAGATGTATGTCGGCAACGACGGCGGCTTGTGGAGCACTTCGCTCAGTTCCACGGGAGTTGGAACCTGGACTGACCTGAACCAGCCGCTGGCATTGACTCAGTTTTACCCCGGCATGTCCATTGATCCAACAAACCCCAACAACGCCTTCGCCGGTTCACAGGACAACGGCATCCAGGAGTACAGCGGCAATCTCATCTGGGGCTTCGTGGGCTGCGGCGACGGCGGCCAGACAGCCTTCGATTACATCGATCTGAACACCCTTTATGTCGGTTGCGATTATGTGCCTCCTAACCCGTACCCGTTCCTGTACAAACTGACCGCCAATCCCCCGACCGCGGTGGCAGCCGATAACGGCATTAACGGTAGCGATAACGGCTCCTTTATTCCACCCCTCACCATGGACCCCTCGAACCCGGACACACTCTATTTCGGCACCAATCGCCTCTATCAGACCACCGACGCTGCAGCCAACTGGGCCCCGATCTCATACGATCTGACAAGTGACAGCCAGGGTATTCTGTCCTCAATCTCGGCGATTGCTGTCGCCCCCAGCGATTCGAACACGGTCTTTGTTGGCACGGGCGATGGCAGGCTCTGGTCAACAACGATTGCCGGGAGCGGATATTGCTGCAATAACATAAGAAACGGCACTCCCAATCGCTCAGTAACGGCAATCGCTATCACCCCAACAAGTTCGCAAACCGCCTATGCCACATTCTCAGGCTATTCCGGGTTCAACGGCGACACCCTTGGACACGTGTTCGAGACGACCAATGGAGGCACAAACTGGACCGATATCAGCAGCAACCTGCCCAACGTCCCGGTCAATGACATTGTCGTGGATCCCGACATCCCCAACACGCTTTACGTTGCCACGGACATCGGGGTTTTTGAAACCACCGACGGTGGCGTAACCTGGGCGCCGTTCGGCGCCGGGCTGCCGGATGTTGCCATCATGAGCCTGAAACTTCAGCGCGCCTCCCGCATCCTGCGCGCCGCCTCCTACGGCCGCAGCGCCTGGGACATCCAGCTCCCAGTACCAATCGGGCCAACCGCCGTGCTGTCCAGTCCCGCTCTTGATTTCGCGCCGCAGCAGGTCGGGACAACCAGTGCTGCCCAGACTGTTACACTGGCGAACAACAGCAGCACCGTGCTCGCTATCTCGAGCATCGCAGCAAGCGCCAACTTTGCCGAAACAAACACCTGCAGCACCAGCCTGGCAGCCGGCGCAAGTTGCACCATCAGCGTGACCTTCACCCCTGTCGCCTTGGGTGCCGTGACGGGCGACGTCACCATCAGTGACAACGCTGCAAGTGGAAGCTCACAAACCATCAGCCTCAGTGGCGATGGTTTTAGCGGAGCAGTGAGTCTGTCGCCATCGAGTCTCTCGTTCGGCAATCAGCTTGTCGGCACAACCAGCGCCACCCAGACCGTCACGGTGACCAACAGCAGCAGCGCGCCGCTGACCATCACCTCGATGGGAACTCCTAGCGATTTCACCACCACCACTGATTGTCCTTTTTCAAACGCCGGAGCGCTGGCAGGCGGCGCAAGCTGCCATATCTACGTCAGTTTCGCACCCACGACAATGGGAGCGCTGGTAGAGCAGGTCGCCATCAATGACAGCGCAGGCGACAGCCCGCAGACCATTCCGGTGACCGGAAACGGCATCCAGGGGGTGGTGACCTTTACTCCGAACTCTCTGACGTTCAATCCGCAGCAAGTTGGAACCACCAGCGCCAGTCAAACAGCGACCCTTACAAACACTGGAACCACCGACCTGACAATCAACAGCCTCACCCCAACCGCCAGCACAGACCAGCAGAGTCTTGCCATCGTCAGCAGCTCAAACGACATTTCAGAGACAGATACCTGCCCCCGCTCACCTTCGACGCTTCCCCCGAATGGCAGTTGCACCATCACGGTCAGCTTCTCGCCAACAGTCTGGGGCTCGCTATCGGGTTCGATTGAAGTAACGGATAACGGCAGATTCAGCCCACAATACCTCGACGTGTCGGGAACGGCGTACAGCGGCACCGCCCAACTCTCAGCTTCCAGCCTGACCTTTACCAACGTTGCTGTGGGCCAGACGAGCCAGCCTCAGAAAGTGACTCTTACAAACTCCGGAAGCTCCCCTCTGTACGTCGCCTCCATCTCCGGCGTCGCCCCTTTTGCCGAGAGCGACAATTGTCCAAGGCCCGCAACATCCCCGTCTGCTCTTGCTGCCGGCGCAAGCTGCACCATCAGCGTTACCTATACCCCGGATCAGGTCCAGACTGACCAAGGTAGACTGTTCATTACCGACAGCTCTTCAGGAAATTTCCTGCAATGGGTTGACGTGTCAGGATCGGGTTTCACCGACTTTTCTCTGGCGGTGGCTCCGGGAACTCCGTCCCAAGACAACGTTATCGCCGGGCAAACCGCAACCTACTCGCTGGTCGTGACACCCGCGCCGGGATTCACTCAAACGGTCTCACTGGGCTGCTCGGGTGCGCCCGCAGGGGGTGCGTGCACAGTCTCTCCAAGTGTGGTCGCACTGGATGGGACAAATCCGCAGAATGTGAAAGTGTCTGTCACCACAACGGCGCGAAGCCTCGTACCGCAGGGGCCGAACGGCGGGCCGCCACCTCCAGACGGATTCGCAATCGCTTGCTGGTGGATTGCCTTGCTGCTCATGGCCGCGCTCGCTGTGGCGTTCAAGAGGCGCAGGCGCATTCCGCTCCTTGCAGGCGCGGTGCTGCTGGCAGCCATTGCCTTGAGTTGTGGCGGAGGAGGTGGTGGCGGAGGTGGATCAAGCTCATCACAGGGCACTCCAGTTGGAATCTCGACGTTGACGGTGGCGGGCACGTCAGGAACCCTGATACGCCAGACAACACTCACACTGAGCGTCAATTAGGCTTTGCTGTTCAAGGGAGATTCCAGGGGGCGGAAGAGGATGGATTCGCCTTGCCCCTGGCAGCCCCCATCGATCTCCCCACCCTCGCCCTCCTGGGAAGCATAGCCGCTTCTGTGCAAGGGCCCGGATTTCTTTGTGCCGAAAGAGCTATGCCAACTGAGTCTTAGCCCTCGCCTCCCGGGAGAGGGTGGCCGCACCAGCG
>JBJKQK010000089.1:0-6310 GCA_046705285.1 Terriglobia bacterium | reverse complement strand
GGGCGAATATCGCCTTCGCCGGAGACTGGGATCGCGGTTGTGCCCTCATCGAGCGCGCTATGGGGCTCAATCCATTGCATCCCGTGTGGTACCGTGGGGTGCTGTGTTACAGGGAATACTGGAAATCCAATTACCGCGCCGCCGTGGACGAAGTCGTCAAAATCAACGTGCCGGATTTCTCTCCCACCCAAGTCCTGCTCGCTGCCGCCTACGGCCAACTGGGTGATCAGAAGGCGGCCAGACGCGCCCTGCGGGCCCTCGAGGCGCAGATCCCGAACTTGCCGGCACGCGCCGCGGACATCCTGGGCATTTGGTTCCACCCAGAAATGACGGAGCACCTCCTCGACGGCCTTCGCAAAGCGGGATTGGAAATTCCCGAGCCCGGCGGCGAGGTGAAGACGCCCGCGGCAGATGTGCCCAAACAGGAGACCCAAGGCAGCGAAAGCAGTTCCGCTTTTTCGCATGCTGGGCCCGTCAGCTCTGGCTCTTCAGAAGCGCTGGCGCAGAGTCTCTGGGTTGCAGTTTTGCCCTTCCGCAGCCCGAGTGGAGACAAAGATCTTGAAGCACTGGCCGACGGCTTGACGGAAGATGTGACGGCCGGGATGTCGAGCTTCCCCTATCTGCAGGTGGTGGCACACAGCTCAGCGATGGCTTACAAAGGCCGCACAGGGGATGTGCGCACGCTGGCCCGCGAACTGGGCGCGCGCTTCGTGGTGGAAGGAAGCGTTCGCAAGCGGGGCCGTGCTCTTCGGGTGAGCGCCGAACTGCTGGACGCCGCCACCGGCGCGCAGCTTTGGGCGGAATCGTATGACCGGGAAATCAGCGACGCGAGCGCATTCGAGGTTCAGGACGACCTGACCGACCGCATTGTGTCCACGGTCGCCGACGGGTACGGAGTTCTTGTCCGCACGATGGCAGCTCCGTTGCGGGAACGGCCGGCGGAGGAATTGAGCGCCTCCGAACTCGTGCTGCGCTATTTCGCCTTTTTGCAGCAACTCAATCCGGAGGAGCACGCCCGCCTGCGCGCCGGATTTGAGCGCGCGCTCGAACGCGAGCCCAACCATGCCAACGGCTGGGCGATGCTGGCCGACTTGTATAGCCACGAGTACATGAACCGGTTGAATCCCCGGGAAAAGCCGATGGAGCGCGCGCGGGAAGCTGCCTGGCGTGCCGTGAACCTGGATCAAACCTGCCAGATGGGCTGGCTACAACTGGCCGAATGCTATTTCTTTGGGCGCGATTTTGCTGCATTTCGCCCGGCCGCGGAGCGGGCCATTTCACTCAATCCACGAAACGGCACCACCTGCGCATCCGTGGCGATGCTGATGGCGTTCTCGGGCGACTGGGAGCGCGGTGTGTCCCTGCTGCAACGGCTCATGGACCTCAATCGCCATCACCCCGACTGGTATTACTTCCCCTTGTTGCTCGGTCACTTCCGCAAGGGCGAGTACGAAGCGGCGCTCGAAGTCGTCAAGAAGATCAATATGCCGCAGCTCCACTGGACTCAACTCGACACCGCGGCGGCTGCCGGTATGCTCGGCAGGCAAGCGGAAGCGCGCGCGGCCATCGAATCGCTCCGCAAATACAACCCGATCTTCCTCGACCTTAATAATGCTCGCGAGGATCAAGAGAAGTGGGTCCCGGATAAAGAGCTGCTCGATCGGTTTTTGCAGGGATTGCAGAAGACCGGGCTGAAGTTCGCCTCCGCAGCACCAGCAGAAAATCCGTAACCGTCCGCACAGGTGAGGCGTGACACGAGTGGTGTGCATATCACGGCACTTGCGGTCTGTGCGGAGATTGAGATTGTGGCACTGAAACTTGCCGGGTGAAAGGGACTCATCTGGGGTGTGACGCGGGCCACAAACGCCGGCGTTCTTTTCACCGCGGCCACAAAGAGTGCTGCCGGCCCTCAAAGGGCAAGCAGCGTGATTTTCATGGCGGCGATTCTACACCATCCCCCATTCATTCAAACTGAGCTCTAAGGACATGCCTTCCTGAGCATGCAAGCCGCCCAGGGACCTCGGCAACGACGCTTAACACTCGTCAGAATTGGAGGGCCTGGTCGAGATCGTTGATCAGGTCTGAGGCCGCTTCAATGCCCACTGACAATCGCACCAGCCCGTCGGAAATACCGATGGCGTGGCGCTCGTCTGGCGGAACAGCCCGATGGCTGGTTGAAGCCGGGTGCACAATCAGCGAACGCGTATCGCCCAGGCTGGCGGCACGGGAAAACAGCTTGACGCGATCCATCACCTTCTTGCCGCCTTCGTAACCACCCTTCACTTCAAAACTGATCATGGCTCCGAACGCAGTCATCTGTTTTCTTGCGAGATCGTGTCCTGCATGAGTGGGCAGGCCGGGATAGTTGACGTGCTGGACCATCGAGTGGCTGGCAAGGAATTCCGCGATCCGCTGTGCGTTGGAACAATGGACGGGCATGCGAATGTGCAGCGTGCGAATCCCACGGAGAATCAGCCAGGCGTTGAAGGGACTGATCACACCGCCGAAATCGCGAATGATTTCATGAACAAGCAGCGAGATGTAATCGCGCGGGCCGATGATCGCTCCGCCCATCGCGTCACCATGTCCGCAAAGGTACTTGGTGGCCGAATGAACCACGACGGTGACGCCCATGCGCAATGGCTGTTGAAGCGCAGGCGAAGCAAAGGTGTTATCGACCATAGTCGGGATTCCACGGGAGCGGCCGAGCGCAGCGACAGCGGCGATGTCAACCACATCGAGCACGGGATTGCTGGGCGTCTCAAAATAGATCAACCGTGTGTCAGGGCGCAGTGCTTTTTCAAAATCTTGCACTCGAGTTGACTCGACAAACGTTGCCGAAGCGCCCATTCGCGGCAGCTTGCGGTTGAGAAAATTGTATGTGGCGCCGTAAAGCGAGCGGGCCGCCACCACGTGATCGTCCTTCTTGACATAGCCGAGAATAGCCGTTGAAACTGCTGCCATGCCGGAAGCTGTGGCCAGCGCTGCTTCACCTGCCTCGAGGGCTGCCATCTTGGCTTCAAACGCATGGATTGTGGGATTGCCGTAACGCGTATACATGTATCCGGGTTTCTGCTCGCCATAGACCGCGGCCATTTCGTCGGCATCTGCAGAGACATACGTGGTCGATTGGTAAATCGGAGTGTCCAGCGCGTTGGTGGCTGGACATGGAGTTTCTCCCGCATGCACGGCCAGCGTCGCGAAATCCAGCAGCTTTTCCATCTATCACCTCTCCGGAGTCGATCTCTTGCTATCTACAAGATGATTCAAAAAGTTTCGTTTCAGCTTCCCGCTAAGCGTACAGCGTCTGGCAGCAGATGGCAAAATCCCAAGTCCGGCCCAGAGGGAAAGGGAGGGGCCGGTTCTGACGTGGTTCCGAGGATGCCCTTTGGCCCTCGTCGAGACACTGGACACCACTCGCAGAAATGACTAGACTTTTTATGGTTGATATTACATCACGAACGGGGGGTAGGCGATGCCGACCTGTCCAGAATGCGATGCAACGATCGACATCGAAGAGGATCAGCTCGAAGAAGGGCAGACCGTCGAATGTCCGGAGTGCGGGGCCGAACTCGAGGTAGTGAGTACGGAACCGGTGGAACTGGATATCATTGGAAATGGCGAGGAAAGAGACGATGATGGGGCAGGAGACTGGTGAAGGTTTTGCAGGGACGTCCTTTAGGTCCCAAACAGTTGGTTGCTCGCGGAGTCGTGCAGTGTTTGCAGGCGTCATGGCCAGGTTTTGCGTTGTGGCGCTAGCCTTCGCCACACTAGGGCTGGCGCTTGATCCGGCTCCTTTGATGGCAAAACGCCGGAAGCCACCAACTTCAAAGACGGTGGTGGGTCAAGTCCTCAATGCCTCAGGCAATGGTATCGCTGGCGCCGCAGTGGAAATGAAGGACCTGACAACAGGCAGGACAGTGGCTATTTATACCGGCCCGCAGGGGCATTTCGAGTTCACGGACCTCAAGCTGACGCAGGATTATCAGTTTCAGGCCCACTACAGAGGCCACTTGTCTGAACCGCGCAAGGTCAGTTCCTGGGACACTCGCACCAACCTGGTGATCAATCTCCACATCCCTGCACCTAAAGATTAGCGCGCGATCTGCCGTGCCACTCATATTCACTCCACCTCAAGCCTGGGCCGGAAAACGCAGGGCGAGAGGGAGTTATGGTCTGGTGTTGACCTTCAGTAACCTGCGTCCGACACGGAAGGTAATTGAACCATGGTCCCTGTACTTTGCCGGTTCAAACTCCCAGGCGGGGTCAGATATGCGTTCCCATGCAGGATGCTCAGAATCACCCATAGTGATTGAGACAGCGCCCTCCTTGATTTTGCGCGCTGCCTCCGCTTTCGATGAGGCCAGTTCGTGCATGGCGAGGAAAGTGGTGAGCTTAATTGGTGCAAAGTAAGTCAGCGTGGGCACCTCGGCAGGCACGCCCCTCTTCTGGAATTGAACTTCCCAATCTTTTCTCGCCTGTGCCGCCGCTTCCCTGCCGTGGAAATCAGTGATGATGCGCACAGCCAGCGATTTTTTTATCTCGAGGGGATGAGCTGTTCCTGCTGTCACCGATTGTTTGAGGTCTGCAATTTCTTTGGGTGGCAAATCGGTCACCAAATCATAGTAGCGCCACATCAGGTCATCAGAAACAGACATCAGCTTGCCGAACATTTCCTGTGGCGGCTCATTGATTCCAACGTAATTGCCCAGGGACTTTGACATTTTCTGCACGCCGTCCAGCCCCTCCAGGATCGGCATCATCATGATCACCTGAGGTTCCTGGCCGTATTCCTGTTGCAGGGTTCGGCCCACCAGCAGGTTGAATTTCTTGTCCGTTCCGCCCAGTTCGACGTCGGCTCTGAGCGCCACCGAATCGTAGCCCTGAGCCAGCGGATAGAGCAGTTCGTGGATGGCAACGGGGCGCTGTTCCTTCATTCGTTTTGCGAAATCGTCACGCTCCAGCATTCGCGCTACAGTGTACTTGGAGCAAAGCGTGATCCAGTCACGTCCGGTCAACTTGCCCAGCCAGCGGTTGTTGAAATCGACGACGGTTTTCTCGGGATCGAGGATCTTGAAGACCTGTTTCTTGTAAGTCTCGGCGTTGGCCGCGATCTCCTCGGGCGTCATTGGCTTGCGAGTGATATTCTGTCCTGAGGGGTCGCCGATCATGCCGGTGAAATCCCCAATCAGAAAGATCACCGTATGCCCCAGGTCTTGAAAGTGTTTCAGCTTGCGGATCAGAACCGTATGGCCCAGATGGATATCCGGCGCGGTAGGATCAAATCCTGCTTTAACCCGTAGCGGAGCGCCTGTCTTCGCCGCTCGCTCAAGTTTGGAATACAGATCTTCAGCGCGGATGGTTTCTTCCGCACCCTTGATGAGATAAGCGAGTTGTTCGTTAAGAGTCATCGCAATGCCTGATTTCAGCGCTTGTGGACTTGTGCGGCCATTCTGTCCACCAAAAAGGCTGGCTTCATTTCTTCAGCACCACCCGCCGGTCCTCGATGCGGATTTTATCTTCGATCAACAGGCAGATAGCTTCCGAATAAATCCGGTGTTCTTCCCTCAGGATGCGCGCCGCAAGCGTCTCCACGGTGTCGTCGTCAAGGACCGGAACAACTGCCTGGCAGACGATGGGTCCGGCATCCACCCCTTCGTCGACGATGTGGACGGTGCAGCCGGTGAACTTGACTCCGTAGTCGAGCGCCTGTTTCTGAGCGTCAAGGCCCGGAAATGCTGGAAGAAGCGCCGGGTGGATGTTCAGGATACGCCCGGGAAATGATCGCACAAAGTACGGGCCGAGAATGCGCATGAAGCCCGCAAGGCACACCAGGTCAACCTGCGACTCCTTGAGGGCGGCCACGACTTCACGGTCATAAGCCTCACGCTCCTTGCCTTTCGAGGGAATAAAAAGGGACTTCAGACCCAGTTCGCGGGCGCGCTGAAGGCCTGGCGCCTGCTCACGATTGCTGATCACCAGGGCGATCTTCGCTGGTATTTTCCCGCCTGCAACGTTGCGGGCGATCGCCTCAAAATTCGACCCTCGACCGGAAAGTAGAATGCCGATGTTCTTCATGGATCTTTATCCACAGTGAGCAAGACTGCCCGCGCAAGGCTCCTCTGGTGAAGAGGCGGAATCACTCCGAGAGCCTGGCAACGACCAGCTCAGTCCATGGGGCCAGCGAGATATTTTACCTCAGGCTCACCGCCAGTTATCTTGCCCACAACCCAAAACTTCTCTTTTTTCCTTTTGAGGGCGCGTGTGACATGGATGATGTTCTTTTGCGGAACGATCAGCAGCATCCCCA